>JAYNJY010000051.1:847-12629 GCA_038110665.1 Rhodospirillaceae bacterium
CGCTCACCCTCGCCGCCGCGCTGGCGCTGGCCGAACGCGCCGGCGGCACCGACGGCAAGGCGTTCATCACCGCCATCGCCGCCGGCTACGAGGTCGGTACCCGCATCGGTGCCGCCGCCGGGCCCGGGCTTCTGCTCGGTGGCTTCCATCCGCAGGGTACCACCGGCGCCTTCGCCGCCGCCGCGACGGCGGCGCACATGCTCGGCCTCGACGCCGATGAGACGCTGCATGCGCTTGGCATCGCCGGCTCGCTCGGCGCCGGGCTGATGGCGGCGCAGGAAGGCGCCATGGTCAAGCGGCTGCATTCCGGCCATGCCGCCGAGGCGGGCCTGCGCGCGGCGCTGCTCGCCGCCGACGGTTTCACCGGCATCGACAACGTCGTCGAGGCTGGGTACGGCGGCTTCATGACCGCGCACAGCACCACGCCGGCGCCGGCACGGCTGCTCGACGGCCTCGGCCAGCGCTGGGAGATCCTGGCGACCGGCTTCAAGCCGCATGCCACCGTGACCTCGATCCACGCCTGCCTGGACGCGCTTTCGGCGATCCGCCGCGAGCACGACCTCACGGCCCGCGAGATCGAGAAGATCGAGGCCTTCGTCTCGACCCCGACGCATGTACACTGCGCCTGGCCCTATCACGCGCAGAGCGTCACCGCGGCGCAGATGAACATATACTTCGGCCTCGCGGTGATGGCCCTGGACGGCGAGGCGTTCGTGCGCCAGTTCACCGACGCGCGCATCGCCGACGCGGAAACCCTCGCCCTGATCCGGCGCATCGAGGCGCATGTCGATCCCGAGATCGATGCGCTCGGCCCGGCGCATCGTCACACCGCGCGCGTGCGCGTGACGGCATCGGATGGACGGACGTTGGAAAAGCGCGTCGATACCCGCAAGGGCAGCCCCGAGAACCCGCTCACGCCAGCCGAGGTCAAGGCCAAGTTTCGCGCATTGACCGACGGTATCGTCCCGGCCGGCAAGCAGGACTCGGTCATCGAGGCAGTGGCCGCGCTCGACGGGTCGGCCGACGTCAGCGAACTGATCGGCCTGCTTGGCTGATTTCAGGCGGCGGCACGCGCCAGATCGGCGCGGGCATGGCGGACGATGGCGAAGGCCCCCTTCAGGAACAAGGCGGACATGCCGGCGGCGACGACGAGGTCGGGCCACGGCATCGCGGTCAATTGCACAAGGCCGGCTGCAACCAAGACGGCGACATTGCCGATGGCGTCGTTCCGCGAGCACAGCCAGACCGAGCGCACGTTGGCGTCGCCGTTGCGAAAGCGGAACAGCAGGAACGCACTCGCCACGTTGACGGCCAGCGCCAGCGCGCCGATCAGGCCCATGGTCACCGGTTCGGGCTGGCCCGTGACAAGCGTGTGATAGACGGTCGCGCCGAACACCCACACCCCCATGATGCCCAGGCTCAGGCCCTTGAACAGCGCCGCCATCGCCCGCCAGCGTAGCGACGCGCCGATGACGTAGAGGCTGATGCCGTAAGTCACGCTGTCGCCGAGGAAATCGAGCGCGTCGGCGCGCAACGCCATCGACTTAGCGAGCACGCCGGCGCTGGTTTCGACCAGGAACATGGCGGCATTCAGGAAGATCACGATCCAGAGCACGTGCTTGTAGGCGGCGGAGGCGCCGTCGAAGCTGTGTTCGGTCTCGCAGCAATGGTCCATCGGCCGGGTCCAATTGAAAATCGGTCTGGTCGGAACCAACTATGCGACCTACAGTCGTTATAGGTTCAAGACCAAATTTTCCCGGAACCGCCAATTCGACATGACCGCACATGCCTATTACATCGGCGATCTGGCGCGCGTCACCGGCTGCAAGGTGCAGACCATCCGCTATTACGAGGACGTCGGGCTGATGCCGCCGGCGGTACGCACCGCCGGCAACCAGCGCCGCTACCAGCGCAGCCACGTTGAACGCCTGGCGTTCATCCGCCACGGCCGCGAACTGGGTTTTCCGCTCGAGGCGATTCGCGAACTGCTGAGCTTGAGCGACCGGCCGGAAACGCCCTGCGACCAGGTCCACGACGTCGCCCAGAGCCATCTGGCCGGGGTCGAGCGGCGCATCGCCGCGCTGGCGGCACTGCGCGACGAGCTCAAGGCGATGATCCGGCGCTACGACACCGGCAACACCGGCGCCTGCCGGGTGATCGAGGTACTCGCCGATCACTCCCACGCGCACTGCCTGCACGACCACCACGACCAACCCGCCGACGACAACAACAAGGAACCGAAATCATGAATGCCGCCTATCCGACACTGGAAAGCCGTTTCCGCCGCATCGCGCTGCTCTCGGAGGCGGCCGGCGTATTGCATTGGGACGCGGCGGCGATCATGCCGAAAGGCGGTGCCGCGGCGCGCGGCGAACAACTGGCGGAGATCAAGACGGTCGTGCACGGCCTGATGACGGAACCCGACACCGGCGAGCTGATCGCCGACGCGGAAGCCGGCGCCGGCGAACTCGACGAATGGCAGTGCGCCAATCTGCGCGAGATACGGCATCGTTGGATCAAGGCGACGGCGGTGCCGGAAGCCCTGGTGACGCGCCTGAGCCTCGCCTGCACGGCCTGCGAGACGGCCTGGCGTCATGCGCGCCCGGCCGCGGACTTCGCCGCCATCAAGCCGCTGTTGCAGGAAGTGCTGACCCTGACCCGCGAGGCCGGCCAGGCCAAGGCGGAGGCAAGCGGCCTTTCACTCTACGACGCGCTGCTCGACGATTTCGAGCCGGGCGGACGCTCGGCCGACATCGACGTGGTGTTCGGCGAGTTGGAGGCGTCCCTGCCGGACTTCCTGGCGGAGGCGCTGGAAGCCCAGGCGGCCCGGCCCACGCCCGAAATGCCGCAAGGCCCGTTCCCGGTCGCAAAGCAGAAGGCGCTCGGCCAGCGGTTCATGCAGGCGCTCGGCTTCGACTTCCACCACGGCCGGCTCGACGTCAGCCTGCATCCCTTCTGCGGCGGCATCCCGGAGGACGTGCGCATCACCACGCGCTACGACGAAGGCGACTTCACCTCGAGCCTGATGGGCGTGCTGCACGAGACCGGCCACGCGCTCTACGAACGCGGCCTGCCCGAACGCTGGCGCCGCCAGCCCGTCGGCGAGGCGCTCGGCATGAGCATCCACGAAAGCCAGTCGCTGCTGATCGAGATGCAGGTCTGCCGGTCGCGCGCCTTCATCGAGTGGGCGACGCCGCTGATGCGGGAAGCCTTCGACGGCAAGGGCGCGGCCTGGGAGATTGAGAACCTCTACCGGCTGTATACGCGGGTGACGCCGGACTTCATCCGGGTCGACGCCGACGAGGTCACCTACCCGGCCCACGTCATCCTGCGCTACCGGCTGGAAAAGAACCTGCTGGAAGGGAACATGTCGCTCGGCGACCTGCCGGCCGCCTGGAACGACGGCATGAAGGCGCTGTTGGGCATCACGCCGCCCTCCGACCGCGAGGGCTGCCTGCAGGACCTGCACTGGTACGACGGCGCCTGGGGCTATTTCCCGACCTACACCCTGGGTGCGATGACGGCGGCGCAACTGTTCGCCGCCGCCGGCGACGAAGACCCGGCGATCGGCGCCGGCATCGCCAAGGGCGAGTTCGGTCCGTTGATGGCCTGGCTCGGCCGCAACGTGCACGGCCAGGCCCGGCTGATGTACGCGCCCGACCTGCTCACCCGCGTCACCGGCCGGCCGCTCGACCCGAAGGTGTTCGAGACCCACTTGCGGCGGCGCTACCTCGGCTGACGCGGCGCCCGGCTGTTCATCCGCCATCCGAGAGGCGTCGAGCCGACCGCCCGGGGCCGCGCGCTGGCCCGCACCGTCACCGACGCCTTCGACCGCATCGACGCGACCACCGACGAGATCCGCCACGACAAGGTCGTCAACCGGCTGACCGTGTTCTCCCACACCACGCTCGCGGTCGAATGGCTGGTGCCGCGCATCGGCTCGTTCCAGCGTGCGCATCCCGGCATTGAGCTCAACCTGTTCGCCTCGGTCGAGCCGACCTCGATCTAAGACGGCAGCGCCGACGTGGGACTGTGGGCCGGTGCCGAACCGTTGCCCGGCACGCACATGGAAACGCTGTTCCAGCCTGAATACTTCCCGGTCTGCAGTCCGAAATTGCCCGGCGAGGCCGATACCCTGCGCCCGTCCGATTTGCAGCGGTTCGAACTGCTCTACTCGGTCTTCCAGGTGCTGGATTGGCAGGCCTGGCTGCAGGCGGCCGGCGTCGGCGGCGTTGCGCTCGACAATCCGCGATTCACCACCTCGGCCCAGGCCTACCGTGCCGCCCAGGACAGCCACGGCATGTTTCTGGCGCAGCGCATGTTCGTCTCCAACGACATCGCCGCCGGCACGCTGGTCGCGCCCTTCCGCTGCGCCGTCCGCCATCCGGCCGCCTACCGGGTCGTCTGCCTGGAGCCGCGCAAAGGCGAACCCCGCATCCAGGCGTTCCGCCACTGGCTCGAACAGGAACTGCGCGAGGCCGACCGCATCGCCCAGGCGGCGATGCCGTTCGGCATGGAAATCGTTCCCGTCGCTGCCAACCGGATTTGAGTTTTTATCAAGTCTCATTGAATTTTTTGGCATTGAACCGATGGCGCGAGTCTGCTGCCATTGGCCATCGCGTTTGGCCGCTTCGGAGAGGTAATGCCCATGAACGCCATCGACCCCATCACGCTGGAGATGTTCTGGCGGCGGTTCAACTCGACCGTCGACGAACTCGCCGCCACGCTCAAACGCACGTCATTCTCAACCGTGGTGCGCGACGTCAACGACTACGCCGCCGCCATCTTCGATGCCGATCGCCGGCTGCTCGCGCAGTCACCGGAATCGACGCCCGGCCTTTGCGGCCCGTTGGGCTCGATGCTGCGCCACATGCTGATCGAAAACCCGCCGGAGGAACTCGTCGATGGCGATGTCCTGATCGGCAACAACCCCTGGCACGGCTCCGGCCACCACAACGACATCACCGTCGCCACCCCGGTGTTCCTCAAGGGCAAGATCATCGGCTACTGCGTCACCTGCTGCCACCACGTCGACATCGGCGGCCGGCGCGCCACCACCGAGAGCCGCGACAACTACGAGGAAGGGCTTCGCATTCCGCACGTGAAGATCTTCAAGGCCGGCGTCTTGGACAAACAGGTGCTCGCCTTCATCCAGTCGAACGTGCGCTCAGCCGAGACCGTCTTGGGCGATCTCCGCGCCCAGTTCGCCGCCAACCATGTCGGCGCGCAGCGGCTCACGACCATGTGCACGGAACGCGGCTGGGACAACCTGCAACCGGTCGCCGACGAAATGATCTTGCGCTCGGAAGCGGTCGCCCGCGACGAAATCAGGAAGATTCCGAACGGCGTCTACAAGAGCGTCTCGCCGGTCGGCATCGACGATGACGAAGAGGTCACCATCGTCTGCACTGTCACCATCACCGACGACGAGATTGAGATCGATTTCACCGGCACCAGCCCGCAGGTTCGGCCCGCCATCAACTGCACCTTCACCTATGCGTGCTCCTACACCACCTTCGCCGTCAACGCGATCCTGGAACTGCCGATCAAGATGAACGAGGGTACGCTCAGGCCGCTCACCATCAAGGCCGAGCCGGGCTCGATCCTGAACTGCACCTTTCCCGCGCCCGTGTTCGGGCGCACCTCGATCGGCAACTACATGGCCGAAGTTGTGTTCGCCGCCATCGCCGAGGCGATGCCCGACCGCATCACCGCCGGTGCCGGCTCGACGCCGATGTGGGGCCAGTACTTCTTCGGCAAGCGCCAGGACGGCGGCGGCTTCGCGCCCTTGAACGTAGTCAACGGCGGCCTCGGCGCCCGGCCCGACTGCGACGGCGTGTCCTGCCTGTCGTTCCCGGTCAACGTCGGCAACACGCCGATCGAAGTGCTGGAGAACGACGTGCCGATCATGATCCACCAACGCGCGCTTTGGCCCGACTCGGCCGGCGCCGGCGAGTTCCGCGGCGGCTTCGGCCAGCTGTTCGAGGTCGAGGTGCTGGCGGGCGAACACGGCCCGGTCGGCGACATCCTGACCAGCTTCCGCGCCGGCCGCCTGGCGCTGCCGGTGCCGGGCTTCCTCGGCGGCGAGAGCGCTTCCAAGGGCGAACTGATCTACAACGGCGAGGCACAAAACTCCGGCATCCAGCGCAGCCTGAAGCCGGGTGACACGTTCCTTTGTCGCATTCCGGGCGGCGGCGGACTGGGCGACCCCGCCAAGCGCGATCCCGAACGCATCCGCCGCGACATCGAGAACGGCCTGGTCTCGGAGGCCTTCGCCGCCGAGCATTACGGCTACACCCAAGCCGCGGCCGGGGAGGAATGATCCGATGGCGAAGAGTCTCGGCAGCGACATCGGCGGCACCTTCACGGACTTCGCGCTCGCGGACGACGCCACCGGCGAGGTCCGCATCCACAAATGCTTGACCACGCCCGCGGACCCGTCCGACGCGGTCGCCGAAGGTGTCAAGGCCTTGGGCGCGGATGCGCTCGACGGCCTCGCCTACCACATCCACGGCACCACGCTGGTGATCAACGCGGTGATCGAGCGCAAGGGCGCGAAGACGGGCCTGATCACCAGCTTCGGCGCGCGCGACGTATTGGAGATCGGCCGCGAAAAGCGCTACGACGGCTACGACCTGAAGATCAGCTTCCCCGAACCGCTCGTCGCCCGCACCGAACGCCTGGAAGTGAAGGAGCGGCTCTACGCCGACGGAAGCTCGCGCGAACCCTTGGACGAGGCCTCCGTCCGCGCCGCGGTGAAGACGCTGCTCGCGCGCGGCGTGCAGTCGATCGCCGTCTCGCTGCTGCACGCCTACCGCAACCCGGCGCATGAGCGCCGCGTCGGCGAGATCATCGCCGAGATGGCGCCCGAGATGCCGGTGTCGCTGTCGTCGGACGTGCTGCCGGAAATGAAGGAATACGAGCGCACCTCGACAACCGTCATCAACGCCTACGCCAAGCCTGCCGCCAGCAAGTACCTCGACCGCTTGAACCGCCGCATGTTGGATGCCGGCGCACCGGGCGAACTGTTGCTGATGCTGTCCTCCGGCGGCACGACCACGTCCGAGACCGCCCGTAACTTTCCGGTGCAGATCATCGAGTCCGGTCCGGCCGCCGGCGCGCTCGGCGCCGCGCACTACGCGCGCCTGGCTGGCCTCGACCACGTGCTCGCCTTCGACATGGGCGGCACCACGGCGAAGATGTGCCTGGTCAACGAGGGCAGCGTCGCCAAGACGACCGAGTTCGAATGCGCCCACGTGCACCGCTTCAAGACCGGATCTGGCTTTCCCGTCCGCATCCCGGTGGTCGACCTGATGGAGATCGGCGCCGGCGGCGGCTCCATCGCCAAGGTGACGGCGGTCGGCACCGTGCAGGTCGGCCCCGAAAGCTCGGGCGCGCAGCCGGGCCCTGCGTGCTACGGCCAGGGCGGCGAGGCGCCGACCGTCTCCGACGCCGACTTGGTGCTCGGCTATCTCGATGCCGGCCACTTCCTCGGCGGCGGCATGGCGCTCGACATCGCGGCGGCGCGCAAGGCCATCGAAAGCGGGCTCGCCAACACGCTTTCCCTATCGGTAGAAGACGCCGCCTGGGGCGTGCACGGCATCGTCAACGAGAACATGGCTTCCGCCGCCAAGGTCTACGTCACCGAGCGCGGCGAGGACCCCGGCCGCTATACCATGGTCGCGTTCGGCGGCGCCGGGCCGGTGCACGCGGTCGATTTCGCGCGCCGCCTCGGCGTCAAGCGCGTGCTGGTGCCGCCTTACGCGGGCGTCGCCTCGGCGCTCGGCATGATCGTCGCGCCGATCTCGTTCGACACCGTGCGCTCGCAGTCGATGCGGCTATCCCAAGCCGACGCCAAGGCCTTGGCCGCGACCTTCGACGAGATGGCCGCCGAATGCCGCGCGCGAATGCCGGCGGACATCGAGCCCGCGCGTGTCTCCGACACCTTCAGCCTCGACATGCGCTACGTCGGCCAGGGCTACCACGAGAACGTCCAGATCAGCCGCGCCGACCTCATGGCCGCCGACTATCCGCGCGCCGTCATCGACGCCTTCAACGCCGCCTACACCAAGCTCTATGGCCGGGTCTACGACGACCTGGAACTGGAGATCGTGAACTTGCGCCTGAGCGCGTCGGCGCCGGCGCGCATCGGCGCCTTCGGCCGCGCCAAGGAAGCGAGCGCCAAGGCGGCGCCGATCGGCACGCGCGCGGCCTACTGCCCTGTGGCGCGGAAGTTCGTCGATCACGCGGTCTACCGCCGCCAGCAACTGGGCGCCGGCTTCGAGGTCATGGGCCCGGCGATCGTCGAGGAGGACGAGTCGACGACGGTCGTCAACTCGCACTGCCGCGTCACCCTGGACGCGCACGGCAGCCTGTTGATCGAGCTTTAGGCGACGTCGATCACCAGCTTGCCGAAGTGCCCGGCCTGGCGCATGGCGCGGTAGGCGTCGCGCGCGTCCTCGAAGACGAACGCTCGGTCGATGACCGGCTTGAGCGCGTGCTGGGCGACGGCGCGGTTCATGTCCTCGAACATGCGGCGCGAGCCGACGTAGACGCCGCGGAGCGTGATCGACTTCCGCATGATGTCGGTCGGCGTCACCTGACCGGCTGCGCCGGTGAGGATGCCGATCAGCGCGACCGTGCCGCCGACCCTGGTCGCGGCGATCGACTTCTGCAGCGTGCCCGGCCCGCCGACCTCGACGACACGGTCGACACCGGCACCGCCGGTGAGTTCAAGCACCGCCTTCTCCCAGTCGGTCGTGGTCTTGTAGTTGATCGTCGCGCCGGCACCCAGCGCCTTCATGCGCGCGAGCTTGTCGTCGCTCGAAGACGTCGCGATGGTCTCCGCGCCCAAGATGTTGCAGAACTGCTGCGCGAACACGGAAACGCCGCCGGTGCCGAGCAGCAGCACGCGCTCACCCGGGCGCACCGGTTCGGGTGCCGAAAGCGCATGCCAGGCGGTCAAGGCGGCACAGGGCAGCGTCGCCGCCTCGCGATCCGAGAGATGTTCTGGCACGCGGACCACGCCGCCCGCCGGCAGCGTAACGTATTCGGCCAGGACGCCGGGCCGGGCGCCACCCAGGGCGGACGCCATGGCCGCCGGCGTGACCGGGCCGGCCGGCCAATCGGCGAAGAAGCAGCTCGCCACCCGGTCGCCCGCCTTGAACCCCTGGACGCCGGCGCCAAGCGATGCGATTTCGCCGGCGGCGTCGGAATTGGGCATCATCGGATACTTGAGGCCGCGACTGACCGGATCCTCGATGGTCGAGAGGTCGCGGTAATTGATCGCCGACGCCTTGACCTTGACCAGCACCTCGCCGGGGCCGGGTTCGGTCTTGGCCCGTTCGTTCAGCGCGAGCGCGTCGACGCCGCCGTCGGATACGATTTCCCAGGCGCGCATGGTCTTCCTCCCTCACCCATTCAGCAAGCGCCAGATTAGGAAGCCCGGCCAGTCGTGGCAACAATGGCTGTGATGCGCAGGCCGTTGTCTCGCTGAGCCGCCGCGACTAGGATATGGCCACTTGCGGCGACGCATGAAGGAGCCCTGTAATGCCCATCCGCGCCGCCGCCGTCGGCTTTGAAATCGGCCCCTACGAAAGCGAACTGACGGCGCGCCGTGCGTTGGCATATGCCGCGACTCTCGGCGAGACCGCCGACATCCATTTCAGCGACGCGCGCGAGGGCGGCATCATCGCACCGCCGATGATGGTGATTCCGATCGAGTGGCCGGCGTCGCGCGATCTGCGCGAAACCGAGGCGTTCGGCCTCGGCGAGGACGAACGCCGGCGCGTCGTCCATGCCGGCCAGGACACCCGCATCTTCCAGCCGCTGCGCCCGGGCATCAAACTCCGCCTCAAGGGCACCCTGGTCTCGGCCGAGCGCATCAAGCCGGGCACCAAGACCGTGAGCCGCCTCGACATCGTCGACGATGCTGGCAAGCCGGTCGCCACCAGCTACGCCACCGCCATCTACCGTGGCGTCGGGCTCGATGGCGACGACACCGTCATCGACGCGCCGCCACCCTGGCCCGACCTCGCGCCCGCGCAGGCCTGGACCGATAAGACCGTGCCGATCGCACGCGAACTGCCGCATCTCTATACCGAATGCGCCGACATCTGGAACCCGATTCACACGGAGCGCGCCTACGCGCTCAAATCGGGCTTGCCCGACATCATCCTGCACGGCACCTGCACGCTGGCGCTGGCGGTCAAGGAAGTCGTCGCCGGACCACTTGCCGGCGATCCACTCAGGCTTACCCGCTACGCCTGCCGGTTCAGCGGCATGGTCATTCCGGGCGGCGCGATCACCGTGCGCCACGCCGATGCCGGCGACGGCGCGCACTTCGAAGTGATGGACGACGGCGGCAACCGCGTCATCAGTGACGGCCGCGCATTGTTCGGAGCCTGACCGTGGCCGAAATCGAGTACTTTTATTCGGCACATTCCGCCTTCGCCTACATCGGCTCGGCAAGCTTGACCGAAATCGCCCGCCGCACCGGCGCAACCATCGTCCACAAACCCATGGACCTGCGGCACGCCATCGCCGAGGTCTATCCGCCGGAAGGCCGCCAGGCGTTCCGCACACCGGCGCGCACCGCATACTTCTTCGGCCGCGAGATCGAACGCTGGGCGGAACATCGCGGCGTCGCCATCATGAGCGGACGGCCGACCCACCACGACAACGAGATCGAACTCTGCAACTGCATGCTGATCGCCGGGCTGCAGGCCGGCCTCGACACCGGGCCGCTGGCCCATGCCATGCTGGAGGCGCATTGGCGCGACGACGCCGATCTCGCCGACGGCGAAACCCTGGCCGGCCTCGCGCGCGCTCTCGGGATGGCGCCGGAACCACTTTTGACCGCAGCCCGGGGCGCCGAGACGAAGGCCGCCTACGAGGCCAATACCCGCGAAGCCATCGCGCGTTCGGTGTTCGGTTCGCCGACCTATTTCGTCGGCGACGACATGTTCTACGGCCAGGACCACCTGGAACTGGTCGAGCGCGCGCTCGCCCGCCCCTACGCAGGATCGTGGCCGCGCGGCTGAGCAGCCCTTGTCCAGGGCCGTGGCGGCGAGTAGTCTGCGCCGCCGCCAAAGACCTGTGCAAAAGAAGGAATTGCAAGTGAACTACGTTTCCACCCGTGGCGCTGCGCCGGTGCTCGGTTTCGACGACGTCCTGCTCGCCGGCCTGGCGCGCGACGGCGGCCTTTACGTGCCGGAAACCTGGCCGACATTCTCGACGGCCGAGATCGCCGGCTTCAAGGGCCTTGGCTACAAGGCGCTGGCATGCCAGGTGATGCAGCCCTTCGTCGGCGGAGCACTCGGCGAGGACGAACTCGCCGCCATCGTCGACGACGCCTACAGCCATTTCGAGACCGACGATGTGGCGCCGCTGGTCGACATCGGCAGCGGCGAATTCCTGCTCGAACTGTTCCACGGCCCGACGCTGGCGTTCAAGGACGTCGCCATGCAGTTCCTGGGGCCGTTGTTCGACCACGTGCTGGCCAAGCGCGGCACCCGCATCTGCATCGTCGGCGCAACCTCGGGCGATACCGGCTCGGCCGCCATCGAGGCGGTCAAGAACCGCGACAACATCGACGCCTTCATCCTCTATCCGCACGGTCGCGTTTCCGAGGTGCAGCGCCGCCAGATGACCACGGTCGCCGCCGCCAACATCCACACCGTCGCGCTCGAAGGTACCTTCGACGACTGCCAGGACGCGGTGAAGGCACTGTTCAACGACCTGGTATTCCGCGACCGCCACAACCTCACGGCTGTCAACTCGA
>JAYNJY010000051.1:12639-14691 GCA_038110665.1 Rhodospirillaceae bacterium
GCGCTCAAGCTCGGCGCGCCTGAGCGCAAGGTCGCCTTCGCCGTGCCGACCGGCAACTTCGGCAACGTCTTCGCCGGCTACGTCGCCGGCCGCATGGGACTGCCCATCGACCAGTTCGTCGTCGGCTCCAACGCCAACGACATCCTGACCCGGTTCTTCGCTTCCGGCGCCATGGAAATGACCGAGGTGATGCCGACGATCAGCCCGAGCATGGACATCCAGGTCTCGTCCAACTTCGAACGCCTGCTGTTCGAGCTCTATGGGCGCGACGGCAAGCGCGTGGCCGAGACGCTCGGCGCGTTTCGCGCCGGCGGCCGCTTCGAGGTGCCGGCGGACATCCTGGCGAAGGCGAAGCGCCAGTTCGACGGCGCGCGCTTCGACGACGACGCCACCCTCGCGCTGATCGGCGCGGAATACACACGCTCCCGCCACCTGCTTGATCCGCACTCGGCGGTCGGCCTTGCCGCGGCCAGGGCGCGCCGCCAGGATACGAGCGTGCCCATGGTTGTGCTGGCGACGGCGCATCCGGCGAAATTCCCCGACGCCGTCGAACAGGCGTCCGGCGTACGGCCGGCGCTGCCGCCGCATCTCGCGGACCTGATGACCCGCGACGAGCGCGTCAACGTGCTGGCCAACGATCTCGACGCGCTCCGGGCCTTCATCGTCGAACGCATTTCGCGCTGAGGACGGACGTGAACGACCCCCGCGACATTCGTATCACGACGCTCGAAAGCGGGCTCCGCGTCGTTACCGACCGCATGGAGACGGTCGAGACCGCTTCCGTCGGCGTGTGGGTCGACGCCGGCGCGCGCGACGAGCAGCCGGAGGTCAACGGCGTATCGCACCTCTTGGAGCACATGGCCTTCAAGGGGACCGAGCGGCGCGACGCTTACGCCATCGCCGCCGAGATCGAGGCCGTCGGCGGCCATCTCAATGCCTATACGTCGCGCGAGAACACCGCCTACTACGCCAAGGTGCTGAAGGAGGATGTCGGCCTCGCCGTCGATATCCTCGGCGACATCCTGCAACACTCGGCCATGGACGAGGCGGAACTGGCGCGCGAACGCGCCGTCATCCTGCAGGAGATCCACCAGGCCTACGACACGCCCGACGACATCGTGTTCGACCACTTCCAGGAGGCCGCCTATCCGGGCCAGCCGATCGGCCGGCCGGTGCTCGGCCGGCCCGAAGTGGTCGGCGCCATGGCGCGCGAGTGCGTGCTCGGCTACATGCATTCGCGCTACAGCGCGCCGCGCCTGATCCTGGCCGCCGCCGGCCGAGTCGATCACGACGAACTGGTGGCGCTCGCCGAACGCCATTTCAACGAGCTTCCGGCCCACGCCGAGGCCGAGCGCGAGGCCGCGACCTACCGGGGCGGCGACTTCCGCGAGGCGCGAGATCTCGAGCAGGTGCACCTGGTGCTCGGCGTCGAGGGCATCGCCTATGCCGACGACGACTATTACACGGCGGCCGTGCTTTCCGCCGTGCTCGGCGGCGGCATGTCGTCGCGGCTGTTCCAGGAAATTCGCGAGAAGCGCGGCCTCGCCTACGCCATTTCGAGCTTTCTGTCGTGCTATCTCGATACCGGCATTTTCGGCATCTACGCCGGCACCGGCGGTGACGAGGCGGCGGAACTGATGGAACTGGTGCTCGACGAGATCGACAAGATCAAGACCAGCGTCGGCGCCGACGAAGTCGCCCGTGCCCGCGCGCAGCTAAAGGCGAGCCTGCTGATGGGTTTGGAAAGCACGTCGAGCCGTTGCGAGCAGGTCGCCCAGCAGATGCTGGTGTTCGGCCGGCCGATCCCGATCGGCGAGATCGTCGAAAAGGTTGAGGCCGTCGACGAAGCCGCCGTGCTCAGGGTGGCGAACCGGTTGTTCCGGGGCGCGCCGACACTGGCCGCATTGGGCCCGGTCGGCGGGGTCGCCTGCCACGACACCATCCAAGCGCGCCTGGGCGCCTGAATTTCAATTACCAAGTCAATTCGGATTGACGCCGGCTAGGCGTGGCCGGCGTTGTCGGAGAGCATGCGTGGGTCGACGCCGATCTTGG
>JAYNJY010000052.1:0-14618 GCA_038110665.1 Rhodospirillaceae bacterium
ACCCAACATGAGCGACAGCGTCAGGCGCATCTACTACGCCACCTACAACCGGGCTTCTGCCGGCGACCACATGGCGCAATACTACGCCGACAAGCACAAGAATTTCCCGCCGGACGTCGACCGCGACCCGGCGAAGACCTACGTATTCCGCGTCTGAGCTATCGGCCGGCCGGATCGGCCGCCGTCACCGTGACCCGCGCGAGATAGTCGCCGATGCGCGGGAATACCCGCGACGTCGCCTTCTTCAGATCGTTCGGGTAGTCGATCTCGATCCACGGGATACCGGTGATGTCCTCGACCGTGAAGGTGCCGACCGGCTCGGACTTCATCACCGCGCACATGGAGCGTTCGTAGGCGCCCTCGATGGCGCCGCTGGCGATGATCTTCTCGCACTCGTCCATCACCCGGACGGCGATGCGCGGTTCCATCTTCATGAAGCCGGGCCATTCGCCGACGGTATCGTAGTCGGCCTCGATGATCTTGCCGAAGTCGACCAATACGCCGTCCTTGAGGCAGAGCTTGACCGGGTCGTCGTCGGACTGGAACTCGCGGTCGAAGACGAAACTGTTGCGATCCGGCGAGACCAGCAGCTTCTCCAGCATGAGCGGGTGGTAGAGCACGTCCGCGTCCATGAACAACACGTCGCTGCCGCCGCGCAGCACTTCCTCGCCCTGCCCCAGCGACAGGATCGGGCCCTCGCGGTAGCGCGGGTTCTCGATGGCGCGGATGAAACCAGGATGGGCGACCCGCTCGGCCTCGCGGATCAGGTCGTCCTTGCGATGCCCGACGATCAGCACGAGCTGCTCGACGTTGTGGGCCTGCAGCAGTTCGATGTGGCGCTCGAGCAGGGTCTGGCCCTCGAACTCGAGCAACGCCTTGGGCAGGTCGTCGTTGTTATCGCCGAACAGTCGGCGGCCGAGGCCGGCCGCGAGCATCAGTGCCTTCATGACAAACGCAATCCCTCAATCCATCGCCGCCCCCGACGGGCGCCTTACTAAATGGCGCCGGGTTCAGCCGCAATACCCGTTTTCCTGGAACCAGCGGACGGCATCGGCGAGCGCGTTCGCCGCCGGCCTCGGCGCATAGCCGAGTTGGCGCTTGGCCCGCGCGGACGAGAAGAACATGCGCTTCTTCGCCATGCGCACACCGTCGACGGTGGCGAACGGCTCCCGGCCCGAGACCCGCGCCCACAACTCGGCCATCGCCGCGATCGGCATGATCAGGTCGTGCGGCAATTGCACCTTGGGCGGCCGCCGCCCGGTCAGGCGCGCGATCTCGGCGAGAATGTCGGCGAGCGTCATGTTGTCGCCACCGAGCACGTAACGCCGGCCGACCTCGCCCTTGTCGTATGCGAGCAGGTGGCCGGCGGCGACGTCGTCGACGTGCACCACGTTGAGGCCGGTATCGACGTAGGCCGGCATCTTGCCGGCCGCCGCCTCGACGATCATCCGTCCGGTCGGCGTCGGCTTGACGTCGCGCGGTCCGACCGGGGTCGACGGGTTGACGATGACCACCGGTGCGCCGCTCTCCGCGATCACGGCGCGGACGGCTTCCTCGGCCTTGAACTTGGACTGTTTATAAACGCCGATCATGTCGCCGTAGCCGACCGGCGTTTCCTCGTCGCCGTCGCCGCCCGGCACGATGCCGAGAACGGCGACGGAACTGGTGTAGACGATACGTGCCACGCCGGCGGCATGGGCGGCGCGGACGATTGCCGCGGAACCCTCGACGTTGGCGCGGAACATGGCGTCCGGGTCGGGCGTCCAGAGCCGGTAGTCGGCGGCGACGTGGAAGACGCCCCGGCAGCCGGCGACGGCAGGCCCGAGCGATTCGGGCTTCAGCAAATCGCCCTCAGCGATCTCGACATCCAGGCCTGCCACATTGCCCCGCTCGCTCGACGGCCGCATCAGTACGCGCACGCGCTCGCCGCGTGCCAGCAACGCGCGGACCACGGCCGACCCGACGAAGCCGGAAGCCCCCGTAACCAGCATCATGGGCGGGGTATCCGAGTGCGCCCGTCAGGCGCCAAACGCAGGCGATTCAAGGCCAAAATTGGGTTTCTCCTGGCCAACGGCGCGGGATTACGATAGAAGGCGCCGATCATGTCTTCACCTTTAAGGGTTTAGTCCCTATTTTCAATGGCGAGGATACCCTAGATGCCGGAAAAGCTTACCGTCCTGCTCGCCAGCCCGCGCGGTTTCTGCGCCGGCGTCGAACGTGCCATCGAAATCGTCGAGCGCGCGCTCGAGCGTTACGGCCCGCCGGTCTACGTGCGCCACGAGATCGTTCACAACAAGCACGTGGTTGATTCGCTGCGCCACAAGGGCGCGGTGTTCGTCGAGGAAGTGGACGACATTCCGGCCGGCGCGCATGCCATCTTCAGCGCCCACGGCGTCGCCGCCAGCGTCGTCGAGGCGGCGCACGAGCGTAAGCTCGAAGTCGTCGACGCGACCTGCCCGCTGGTTTCCAAGGTCCACAAGGAAGGCCAGAACCACGTCAAGAAGGGCCGCCAGGTGATCCTCATCGGCCACGCCGGCCATCCCGAGGTCGAGGGTACCAAGGGCCAGATTCCGGGCGGCGTGCTCCTGGTCAACACCGTCGAGGACGTCGCCACGCTCGATGTCCGCGACCCCAAGCAGCTTTCCTACGTGACGCAGACGACGCTCAGCGTCGACGACACCCGTGACGTCATCGAAGCGCTCAAGAAGCGCTTCCCTGCCATCATCGGCCCCGACGTCAAGGACATCTGCTACGCCACCCAGAACCGCCAGGACGCGGTCCGCAAGCTCGCCCCCAGCGTCGACCTGCTGCTCGTGGTCGGCGCCCAGAACAGCTCGAACTCGAACCGGCTGCGCGATTTGGGCGCCGCCATGGGCAAGCCGAGCTACCTGATCGCCGACGCCGGCGATCTCGACCCGAAGTGGCTTTCCGGCGTTGCCGCCGTCGGGCTGACGGCCGGCGCCTCGGCGCCGGAGGAACTGGTCCAGGGCGTCATCCTCAAGCTTTCCGAATTCCGCGATGTCGAGGTGCGCAAGCTCTCCGAGATCGAGGAGAACATCACGTTCAAACTGCCGCGCGAACTCCTTCATCCCGACGAAATCGCCGGCGCCGCCGACTGACGAGGTTTTCGCCCCATGGCCGTTCCCCTGATCCAGCAAGTCCGCGTCGGCGCCTACATCATGAAGCAACGCCTCAAGGGCGTTGAGCGCTACCCGCTGGTGCTGATGCTGGAGCCGCTGTTCCGCTGCAACCTGGCCTGCCCCGGCTGCGGCAAGATCGACTACGAGGACCAGGTCCTCAACAAGCGGCTCTCGGTCGAGGAATGCCTCGCCGCCGTCGACGAGTGTGGCGCGCCGGTGGTCTCGATCCCCGGCGGCGAACCGCTGATCCACAAGGAAATCCGCGAGATCGTCGAGGGCATCGTCAGCCGCAAGAAGTTCGTCTATCTCTGCACCAACGCGCTGCTGCTGGACAAGAAGCTCGACCAGTTCACGCCGACGCCCTACCTCACCTTCGCGGTCCAACTCGACGGGCTGGAGGCGCATCACGACAAGGCCGTCGCCCAGAAAGGCACCTTCCAGAGGGCGGTCGCCGCCATCAGGGAAGCCAAGCGCCGCGGCTTCCGCGTCAACGTCAACTGCACGCTGTTCAACCAGATGAGCGCGGACGAGGCGGCGGAGTTCTTCGATTTCTGCATGAACGACCTCGGTGTCGAGGGCATCACCATCTCGCCCGGCTACGCCTACGAGCGCGCGCCCGACCAGGAGCACTTCCTGACCCGGCGCAAAACCAAGCAACTGTTCCGCGACATCCTCGGCCGTCCCGGCGCCAAGCGCTGGAAGTTCAGCCAGTCGACCTTGTTCATGGACTTCCTCGCCGGCAACCAGAGCTACCACTGCACACCCTGGGGCAACCCGACGCGCAACATCTTCGGCTGGCAACGGCCGTGCTATCTGCTGTCGGAAGGCTACGCGCCGAGCTTCAAGGCGCTGATGGAAGAGACCCAGTGGGACGCCTACGGCACCGGCAACTACGAGAAGTGCGCCAACTGCATGGTCCACTGCGGCTACGAGGCGACCGCCGTCGCCGACACTGTGGCGCATCCACTGAAGGCGCTCAAGGTGTTCCTCGGCGGCTTCCGCACCGACGGCGAAATGGCGCCGGAAATCCCGCTCGACAACCAGCGTCCGGCGGAGTTCGTGTTCGAGGGCCTGGTCAAGACCATGACCCAGCAGCGCGAGGAAGAGGAAGCCCGCCTAAAGGCGGCGCGCGAGGCCAAGGTCGCCGCCGGTCAGGCGAGCGACGCCGCGTAAGGTTCCGAACGCCTTTTTCGAATTCGACCCGAGCTTGATCACCGCCGGCACCGCTAACGGCCGGCGCGCGATGGCCTTGAGCAATCGGCGGTAGCTGATGCCGCCGTCGCCGGTCAGGCATTTCAGCACCCAGCCGGGCACGTCGTGGGTATCAGGGTCGGAGACCGCGCGCAGCACCGCGAACGGCACGCCGGCCTCCTGCGCGACGGCGGCTACGGCGTGGCTCTCCATGTCGCAGGCGACCGCGCCGGTCGCCTCGTAAAGCGCCTTTTTCGCATCGACCGACGCGATCATGGCATCAACGCCCAAGAGCGCACCGCCGACGACGGCCATCGCGTTGGCGACCTGCCCATCGATCGCCGCACGCCAAGGCCGGTCGGTCTCGAAGCGCCCGTCGGCGGTGACGACGGCATCGGCCAGCACCAGGTCACCGGCGCGGATGTGCGGCGCCAGTCCGCCGCAGACGCCGAAACTGACGAGCGCCTGGGCGCCCTCGGCCAGGAGCCGTCGCGCGCCCTCGGTGGCTTTCTCGCGGCCGACGCCGGCGAAGGTCAGGATATCAGAACTCGAAACGCCCGCAGCGGCCAGACATTCGGTCTCGCGCCGGAGCCCGGAGACGACGCCGACGCGCATGGCCTTACATCCCGTGCTCGGTACGGGCGGCGTTGCGTTTGCGGAGGTTGCGGTAGCGCGCCAGGGTCCACAGCGGGAAATAGGCGCTGTAGCCGTGGTAGCGCAGGTAGAACACGCGCGGGAAACCGACGGCGTTGAAGTATTCCTCCTGCCACTTGCCCTCCTGGCGAGGGCTTTTCAGCAGGTATTCGACGCCGCCGTTGACGGCGACGCTATCGACCTCACCGGCGGCCATCAGGCCGAGCACGGCCCAGGCCGTCTGCGACGGCGTCGAGCTCTTGACCTCGTCGCGGCGGTGCTGCCAGTAGCTGGCGCAGTCCTCGCCCCAGCCGCCGTCCGGGCGCTGGCGGCCCTTGAGCCAGTCGACGGCCTTGCGGATGTAGGGCGCCTGCATGTCCTCGCCGGCCGCGTTGAGCGCACACAGCACCGACCAGGTGCCGTAGACGTAGTTGTTGCCCCAGCGTCCGAACCAGCTGCCGTCGGCCTCCTGCTCGCGCTTGAGGTATTCGACGGCACGCGCCACCGCCTGGTGGTCGTTGTCGTAACCGAGCTGCACCAGCATTGACAGGCAGCGCGCGCTGACATCCGCCGTCGGCGGGTCGAGCAGCGCGCCGTGATCGGCGAACGGAATGTGCTGGAGCGTGAAGTACTCGTTATCGATGTCGAAGGCACCCCAGCCGCCGTTGGCGCTCTGCATGCCGATGATCCACTCGACGCCGCGCTCAATGGCGTGGCGGTAGCGCTCCGGATCGGCTCGGTGCAGCGCCATGACGACGACGGCGGTGTCGTCGACGTCCGGGTAGTAGTCGTTCCAGTACTGGAAGGCCCAGCCGCCCGGCCGGAGCCCGGGCGCGTTCACCGCCCAGTCGCCGACCACGTCCAGGATCTGCCGGTCGCGCAGCCAGTCGGACGCGCGCAGCATCATGTCGTCACCGCCCTCGACGCCGGCCTCCAGGAGGGCGTGCGCGGCGAGCGCGGTGTCCCACACCGGCGACAGACAGGGCTGGCAGTAGCCGCTGTCACCGTGGAGCACCAGGAGCTTGTCGATCGATTCGCGCGCGATCCGGTAGTGCGGATGGTCGCGGTCGTAGCCGAGCGCGTCGAACGCCATGACGGCGTTGGCCATGGCCGGGAAGATCGCACCGAGACCGTCCTCGCCGTTGAGGCGCTCGGTGATGAAATTGACCGCCTTGTCGATGGCGGCCTTTTCGATCGCCTTCGGGAAAAAGCGTTCGAGCGGCCGGATCTTACGGTCGATCAGCAGCGTCAGGGTGCCGAGCCAGTGGCCGGTCGGGTTGACCAGGTACTTGCGGACCTGTTCCGGCGGCTCGACGAAAAGTTCGCGAATGTGGACACCGCGCGGGTTCCGCGCCTTCGGCTTGAGCACGGCCAGGACCAGCAGCGGCACCATCACGGTGCGCGACCAGTACGAGACCTTGTCCATATGGAACGGAAACCATTTTGGCAGCAGCAGCGCCTCGACGCGCATCACCGGCACGGCGCGCCACGGCACCTGCTCGAACAGCGCCAGCGCGATCCGGGTGAAGACGTTGGCCTTGGCGGCGCCGCCGTAGGCCAGGATGGTTTCGCGCGCGCGGCGCATGTGCGGCGCGTCGGGATCGTCGCCGGCCATCTTCAGCGCATAGTACGCCTTGACCGAGGCGCTCATGTTGAAGTCGCCGTCGTGGTGGAGCGGCCAGCCACCGTGCTTCTCCTGGATCGCGCGGAGATAGGCGGCGAGCTTCTTCTCGACCTCGTCGTCGATGGTGCCGAGGTAATGGTTGAGGAAGATGTACTCGGCCGGGATGGTGGCGTCGGCCTCGAGCTCGAACGCCCAATGGCCGTCCGCCGACTGGCGCTTGGCCAGCCATTCGCGGGCGTCTTCGATGACACCATCGATCTCGCGCTCGTCGGAGGCTGCGGCATGTTCCGCAGGCGTAACGCGTCGATCCATCATCACCATGCTCTTTGGCCTTTTACGTTCATGGTCGTTTCTGCGTCTCCCCGAACATTCCGGGAATAAACCCCGGACGGGACCCGCATTTGGCGCTTTTTGTCAAAAAATATTCACAAATTCAAGGCCTACGGCGCAATATTGTGGACATTCAACGCCAATTCGGCAGCTTTCCGGCCGGACCGGATGGTCCCCTCGATGGTCGCGGGGAGCCCCGTATCGGTCCAATCGCCGGCCAACCATAGGTTGGCGCATGCCGTCACGGCCGGCGGCCGGAGCGCCACTTGGGCCGGCGTCTGCGCGAAGGTGGCGCGTTTTTCACGGATGATGCGGCAAGCCCCCACCGGCACGTCGCCGAGCACCAGAATCCGCCGGATATCGGCCCACAACAGGGCCGCGATCTCGTCGTCGGAGGCCGCGGCGAGCGCATCCGCGGCGCTGACCGTGATCGACACCACGTCACCCCGGCGAAACAACCATTCGGCGGTGCCGCCGACGATGCCGACGAAGCCGGAGAAGTCGCTCGTGGCCGCGCTTTCGGGCAGCACGAAGTGGCCGTTGACGATGGCCTGGAACTGGTCGGGCCCACCGATCACGGGCAGCAACTTGGCCGCCGGCGCGGCCGGCACGGCGAGGATCACCGAATCGGCGGACCCCAGTGCGACCGGCTCGGCGAAGGTCAGTGTGGAAACCCACCCGTCCGCGACCACGATCTCGCGCAGCCGGTCGTTGAACCTGACCTCGGCGCCGAGGCGGGCGAGATGGGCGAGCGCCGGCTCGACGAAGCTCTCGCTCAAGCCCTCGCGCGCGATCAACGGCCGGCACGCCGCCCTGCCCTTGCCGAAAGTCTCGTGCATCACCGCCCACAACAGCTCGGCCGAGGCCTCGGCCGGTTCCGTGTTCAGGATCGAGACCACGAGCGGCCGCCAGAACCGGCGCCACAGTTGGCCGTCGGTCCTGAGGCATTGACCGACCGTCGCTGTCCTGCCCGCCCACGCCAGGCGCCAGGCGCCGATATACTCGCCGATGCGCGTCCCCGGCACGCGCCGATGCGGGCAGAAGATCGACCACGGCACGGCGCCGCGGTCGGGCTTGAGCGTCCATTCGATATCGGCCTCGAGATCGACGAAACGGAACTCGGCCCGCTCGGGCCCGGTGAGCGTATCGCCGGCGCCGATCGAAGCGAGGAATTCGAGCGCGGCATGGTTGCCGCTCAAGAGCAGATGGTTGCCGTTGTCGATGCGCCGGCCGAGTTGCTCGTCGTGGTAGGACCGGCATCGGCCGCCGGCGTGGCCGGCCGCCTCATGCAGCGTCACGGCCACGCCCGCGTCGGCCAGCCGCACCGCCGCCGCAAGGCCGGCCAGTCCCGCGCCGACGACATGGACACGCGGCCCCGCGTTCACAGCACACCGTAACGGAACGCCACCCAGAGCTTGGTCAACTTGGACAGCGACACCGGCCGGCCGAGATCGTGCCAGCCGCGCCACTGCAAGCGTTCCAGGATGCGCCGGTAGACCTGCAGCATCATCATCGCCGGGCGCACGCGTGCCGGATCGCAAGTGGCGGCGAGCGCCAGCGCATCGGCGAACTGATGCTCGGCGACACCGGCCAGCACCTCGCAGACCTGATGGAGACGCGGATGGGCCAGCACCTGTTTGAGATCGTCCGTCTCGATGATGTCGTGGGCGGCGAGCACGTCGGCCGGCAGATAGAGCCGGCCGCGCTGCGCGTCCTCGACGACGTCACGGAGAATGTTGGTGAGTTGCAGTGCCATGCCCTCCGCGAAGGCGAGCCGGCGGCCGGTCTCAGCATCGAGCCCGAACACCCTGGTCGACAGCCGCCCGACCGCGCAGGCGACGCGGTCGCAATAGAGCGTCAATTCGTCCATGTCGGCGATGCGCGTCCGCGTACCCGCGTCCATCTCCATGCCGGCGATGACGGCGAGGAAGTCCTCCTTGGCGAGTTCAAACTGTTCGACCGCCGGCAGCAACGCCTGGGCGGTGAGGCCGCGCGGGTGACCGCCGTAGAGCCGCTCGATCTCGCCCCGCCAGTTGCCGAGCGCGAGACGCTTGGCGTTTTCCTCGCCCGGTTCGTCGGCGATATCGTCGACCTCGCGGCAGAACGCGTAGACGGCGAACATGGCGCGGCGATGGCGTTCAGGCATACGCCGCATGGCCCAATAGAACGACGTGCCGGCGCGGCGCACCACCGCCTCGGCATGCGCGGCCGGGTCGGCCGGGTCGTCCAGTCTGGTCTCGGCGGCGATGGTTTCGTTCATGGCCGCCATGGATACACGACCATGCCGGATCAGTCACCCGGAACCGTAATGCCGGCCCTTCCAGGCGCCGCCGCGACCGCGCCAGTGGCGCCAGGCCGACGACAGCGTCATCAGCGTGTAGAGCCCGGCAACCAACGGCAGTAGCAGGCCACGCCACGCCGGCAGGCGGTAGAGCGCGAGCGTCGGGGCATAGGCCCGGATCATCGACAACCAGGCGGCGCCGCCCATGGCCGTAAGCGCGGCATCGCCCGCCCATGCCCCCGTGATCAGCGCCGCCGGCGGCACCAGGTAGATCACGCCCATGCCGATCACCGTGCCGAACAACTGTATGGGCGAATGGTCCAACTGCACGTAAGCGGACCGCGCCACCATGTCCCAGATTTCCGCAAGCTCGCGATAGGCGCGGAGGCTTTTGGTACGCGTGGCGAGGCCGAGCCAGATCGATCGCCCGGCCCCCTCGCCCTTGATCAGCCGCGCCAGCGCGCAATCGTCGATCAGCGCGTCCTTGATCGCATCGATGCCGCCGGCCGCTTCGAGCGCGCGGCGCCGGACCAGCATGCAACCGCCGGCAGCGGCAGCGAGCTTGGCCTTCCGGTCGTTCACCGCCGGGAACGGATAGAGTTTCTGGAAGAAGAACACGAAGGCCGGGATCAGCCAGCGCTCCCAGAAATCCTCGGCGCGCAGCATCACCATCAGCGACACTAGGTCGCGCACTTCCGTTTCGGCCTTGAAGACTAGGCGCCGCAGGTTGCCCGGATCGTGCTCGATGTCGGCGTCGGTGAGCAGCAGGAATTCGGCATCCGGCGCGCGCACGCCGGCAGCGTCGATGCCCTGGCTGACGGCCCAGAGCTTGCCGGTCCAACCCGGCGCCAGGGGCGCACCGCCGACCACATGGAGGCGCGTATCGCCGGCCGCCGCCGCTCCGGCAACGTCGGCGGTGCCGTCATTGCTGTTGTCATCGACGACGACGAGCGTAAGCGCGCCTGGGTAATCCTGGCCGAGCAGCGAGGCGACCGTACGGCCGATGCCGTCGGCCTCGTTGCGCGCCGGGATGACGGCGCAGACCGCCGGCCAAGACCCCCGCGGACCGGCCTCGCCGAGACGTTGGTCGGCGCGCCAGAAGCCATCGCGGAAAAGCAGAAGATAAATCCAGATCGCGATCGACAGCAGCGCCGCCGAAGGCGCGGCACTACAGAGCAGTCCCCACGTCACCGCGCGAGCCCCAACGCCACCGGCAAGGCACCCAGCGCGCAACGCCAGAGATAGCCCGGCTTCGACAGCGCGACGCGGCCGGCGAGCGGATCTTCGGCGCGCAGCTTTTCGACCAGACGGTCTGCGATGGCGACGATGGCGGCCGATTCCATGGCCAGCCGTCGGCTCACCAGCCCGCCCGGCAGGCGTCTCGCCTCCGCGAGCAAGGGTTCGGTCGCATCGAGACAGCGGTCGATGACATGGCGGAGCGCGGGCGAGCATTTCGGCTGGTCGAGCGCGGTAACGACCATGCCCCTCTCGCGCAGCCATTCCGCCGGCAGGTAGACGCGGTCGAGGGTGCGGTAATCTTCCTGGCAATCCTGCAGGTGGTTGATCACCTGGAGCGCATTGCAGAGGGCGTCCGACGGGCCGTAGCCGTCGCGTCCGCCGCCGTGCAGGTCGAGCAGATAGCGCCCGACCGGCGCCGCCGAGCGGTCACAGTAATACATCAACTCGCCCCAATTGGCGTAGCGGGTCTTGAGCGCGTCCTGCTTGAAGGCGTCGATCAGGTCGAGACAATGGCGCGCCGTGATGCCAGTTTCGGCCAGGCTCCGGCGCATGCGGTGACCGGTCTCAAAAGCGGCGTCACCGGCGTTTTCGCCCATGAGCGCATGCCCGAAACCTTCGAGCCTGGCGATCTTGTCGGCCGCCGGCAGCGCCGGATTGTCGGCGATATCGTCGATGGCACGGGCGAACCGGTAGAAGGCGGCGATGTGCGGGCGCAGGCGCGCCGGCAACAGCCAGGAGCCGACGGGAAAGTTCTCGTAGGCGGCGTCCTTGCCGGACGGCGTTTCAACGGCGCCAGTGGCGGTTGCGATGTCAGCTGGATCGGTCATGCGGCACGAAACCAAGCGGTTCGGCGTGCGTCAAGGCTTGCGTCTGCCGGGCCGCGGCGCACGGCCCATAGATCGGCCCAAGCATCAGGAATTGGCGGCGATACGCTTCTTGAGTTCGTCCAGGAGTCCCTGCACGCCGTTGCCGTTCTGGCGGATGACCGAGGCGAACTCCTTCTGCTGGGTGATGCCCATACTGAGCCCCTCGACCATGACGTCGACGATCTTGAATTCGCCTTCCTGGGTGCTGACCCGCCAGGCCACCTCGACCGGTTTCAAGCCGCCCGGACGGATGATCTCGGAGTGCACGAGGACATCGTCGCCGCGCTGTTCGGAGGTGCCGACGCTAAGCGATTCGCCGGAATACTTGGCGAAACGGTCGGCATAGACGAGCACCAGCATGTCTTCGAACAGCTTGAGGTACTCGGCCTTCTCCGTCTCGCTGGCGCCGCGCCAGTAGCGCCCGAGCACCCAGGCAGCGATGCGCTTGAAGGCAAAGTTTTCAAGCATCAGCGCGCGGAACCGCTTGCGCCGCTCGATCGTGTCGATGTCGGCAGCGGCGAGCGACTTGACGGCCTTCTCGGCCAAGCTCTCGATGAATTTCTTGGCGCCCGCGGTGGCATCGGCGGCCATCGACGGCGCGGCACCGGCGCTACCCCACGCGAGCACCGCGACGAACAGGAGGACCTTTGGAAATCTGCGGATCATGCTTTACCTGTTGTTTCTGCCACCCTGACCGCAACCTTACCAAAAACGAGTGCGGATCGGAAATCAAAGGGATTTTACTTGCCCGCGCCGCCACGCGAAAGCGGTGGCGGTCAGTGTGCGGCCGGATCGAACCAGTATTCCTTGCGCTCGAACGGCGTTTCCGGCGGCAGGTCGGGATTGGCGATCTCGAGAATGCGCCGGCCCTTGAGACGCGCGCGCTCGATATGGCCGCCGTGAAACGCGAAGAACAGTTTGTCGAGGCTGCCGTCCTCGACCATGGCCTGAAGCCCGCGCTCGATGCGCTTCGCCAGATCAGGGCGCTTGGGCGTGACGAAAAAGTAGTACGGCAGCGGCATGTGAATGGCGAGCGTGTCCTCGATACGCATGTCGGGGAACTTCTCCTTGCGCAGATCGAACTCCGTGAAGACCTCGTTTAGGGTGCGCGGAAAGTAGTCGAAGCGGTCGTGCATCAGCATGGCGAACAGGGCCTCGTACTCGGCCGAACCGTGCACGGTGAAACCCTGTTTGCGGAATGCCGCCGCCGAACTCCATTGCAGCCCCTGGCCGAGCCGGAATTTCCGGAGATCGCCGACGGATGCGACCTTGGCGAAGGCGGGCTGATCGGCGGCGCGGATCATCAGCAATCGATAGCCCATGATGCCCTTGCGGACGGGAATCCGTATCGGGATCGCGCGTTCCTCCCATTCCTTGCGGGTCGGCGCAGAAAACGCCGTGATCGCGCCGAGTTCCAACTCGGCGAGCGCGCGCTTGCGGCTCAGACCTTCCGGATAGCGGCGCACTTCGAAATCGCCGTCCTGCGGACGGGTCCGCTCTAGCGCCTGGCAGAGCACGTCGAAGGGATAGTCGAAGCGCTTGTCCAGCGCCGAGTTGCGCGGATTGGTGATGATGACTTCGGCGTCCACCGCCGATATCGCCGGCAGGGTAAACGCCAGCGCCGCCAGAACGCCGCCGGCCAAACTGCGCCTCAGCTCCCGCATCGTCATCCGCGCCCCCACGCAGACAAGGTACGTCCCACACGGCCCATCTTAGACCGCTCGCCGGGAAATTTCCCACCTAAACCTGACCGTCCCGGCGGATACCACCGCGCCGGGATTTCTCAGCCGCCCGGTACCAGCATCAGCTTGGACGCCCGCGCGCGGCCCTGGGCGAGGTCGTCGAATGCGGCGGCACCGTCCGAAAGTGCCCGCCGTTCGACCCAGGCGAGATCGCCGAGCGTACCCTCCGAGATCGCCGTCACGGTGGCGCGGAAATCGACCATCGTATAGGTGTAGGTGCCGATGAAGGTCACCTCCTGAAGCGTGAACTTGCGGATGTCGGCGCCGGCATCCGCGTCCATCAGGCCGATATGCACGATGACCCCGCCCGGCCGGATCGCACGGCTGGCGAAGGCGCGCGTCCCGCCGCCGCCGACGGCATCGACGACAAGGCCGAAGCCGTTGTGTTCGCAGGCCCCCGTCTCGCTCGGATCGATCACCGTGAAGGCGCCGGCCGCCGCCACCGTCTCGCGCCGGCCCGGATTGGTGTCGGCGACGTGGATGTCGCGCGCGCCCCGGCTCGCCAGCACCAGTGCCGCAGAGAGACCGACGGCGCCCCCGCCGATGACGAGCGTGCGCGTCTCGCCCAAGGGCCGCCACAGCGCGCGCTCACCGACGCCGACGGCATGCAGCGCGGTGGCGATCGGTTCGGTCAGCGCGGCGTGCGCCGGATCCATGTCGTCGGGGACTTCCAGGATGTTGGTCTCTGGTATCTTCACCAGTTCGGCGAAGGCGCCCTGGCGCGGCGGCATCGAGATAATCTGGCGGGTCGCGCAGAGATTGGCGCGTCCGCCCATGCAGTCGTCGCAACGCCCGCACGAGACCAGCGGGTTGATGACCACGCGGCGACCCTGGAAGCGCCCGCCCTGCGCCATGCCACAAGCCTCGTGGCCGAGGATCAGCGGTGCCGGGCGGCGTTCGTCGTGGCCGAAATAGGCATGCATGTCGGAGCCGCAGATGCCGACCGCCTCGACCTTGACCACGACCTCACCGACTTCGGGTACCGGGTCGGGGGCGTCTTGCAGTTCGATCCGGCCGGGACCGGTGTAGACCAGGGCCTTCATCGGGTTAACTCCTCATTTCGCCGTAAAGCCGCCGTCGATGGCTATCAATTGACCGGTGACGTAGGCCGACGCCTTCGACGCCAGGAACAAGGCGGCGCCGTCCAGGTCGGCCATTTCGCCGTTACGCCCGATCGCCGTCATCGCCGCGTTGTGGGCGAGCAGGTCGGGATTGGCGAAGACGGGTTTCGTCAGTTCTGTCTCGAAGAAGCCGGGCACGAGCGCGTTGGCGACGATGCCGTGCTTCGACCACGCCTCGGCCATGGCCCGGGTGACCTGGGCGATACCGCCCTTCGACGCGCCGTAGGCGACGCCGTTGGCAAACGCCCGGAAGCTCTGCAGCGAGGCGATGTTGATGATGTTGCCGAAGCCCTTGGCGCGCATGCCCGGCACCAGCGCCTGCGCCATGAAGAACGGCACGGTGAGGTTGATGTTGAGGGTCGCGTCCCAGTTTTCCCGCGTGACGGTGTCGGCCGGGTCGCGCCGGTTGATGCCGGCGCCGTTGAGCAGGATGTCGGGCGCACCGAACGGC
>JAYNJY010000053.1:0-4308 GCA_038110665.1 Rhodospirillaceae bacterium
TCCTCCGCCTGCTCCACGGTGACGCCGGAATTGCCGCGCAGCGGCAGGGTCGTGCGGAACATCGGCAGGCCCTCGTCGGCCCAGATGCCGAAGTGGCCGAGCCACAGTTTCTCGTTAACGATGGCCAACAGTTCATGCACGCGCTCGACCTGATCGTCGGCCACGCGCATGTCGAAGGCGCAGGTGAAGTGCATCGCCTCCATCTCTGCGTTCCAGGCAAAGAACAGGCTGTAGTCGCACCAAGTCCCAGGGACTTGAACCGCCATCTCCTCGTGGTTGCGCCGGTCGAACGGCCATTCGTTGAATTCGACCAGTTGTTCCACGGTGTCGATGGGATGGGTTTTCGCTTTGTCGGATGAGACGTTGAGAGTGGACATGCCCGCTCCTCCAGTTGACGCCGCTGGCGTTCGAGGCGCCACCGGTGAAAACCTTCACTACATCTTGTGGTAGCCCCTAGATGTAGTAAACGCCTCCAACACCAGCACTATCCATAGCCTGCATCAAAGCGGGAGTCCGACGCAAGTGGGAATTGCGTCCCGCTCATGAAATTTTTGTGGACAACGGTCTCCGGCGCGGGAAAAACGCCGGCCCGGTGGGGTCAGAGCTTGCCGGTGGATTTGCTGGCAGGATTGCTGGCGGTTTTTCGGGCAGCCTTCCGGGTCGGCTTCGCGGCGGCCTTGGGCGCCGTTTTCGCCAGCTTGGCTTCGAGCGCCGCGACGCGCTTGGTCAGCCGCTCCTGTTCGGTGCGTGCCTTGGCGGCCATCGCCTTGACCGCCTCGAACTCGTCGCGGGTGACCAGTTCGGCGTCGGCCAGCAGCCGCTCCAGGCGCTGGCGCACGAGCGCGTCGATCTCGCGCTTGATGCCGGCCAGCGTCGAGACAGCGCCGTTCGCAACACGCGCCAAGTCGTCGAGAATTCGGTTCGAGGTCTGCATGGGTCGTCCTCCTGCTTAAGATTATGGGTGCGCGCGCCGGCCAGCGCAACCCGTGGGCGGGCGGACCTTGGCTTGTCGCCGGCGCCGGCCCGGCCTATAAACCGGCTATGTACGTGGTCACCGGCGGCGCCGGATTCATCGGATCCAACATCGTCCACGGGCTCGAAGCGGCGGGCCTCGGTCCGGTCGTCGTCGTCGACCGGCTGCGCGATGCCGCAAAGTGGCGCAACATTGCCAAGCGTGAGCTCTACGACATCGTCCATCCCGACGACACCTTCAAATTCCTCGAGGCCCATTCCGGCGCGATCACGGCGCTGATCCATATGGGCGCCATCTCCTCGACGACCGAGACTGACGTCGACAAGATCATCGACAACAACTTCCGTTTCTCCATGCGGCTCTGGCGGTGGTGCGCGCAGCATCAATTGCGCTTCATCTACGCCTCCTCGGCCGCCACCTACGGCGACGGCGAGGTCGGCTTCGAGGATTGCGCAGACCAGGACCATCTCGCCCGGCTCAGGCCGATGAACCCCTATGGCTGGTCGAAGCACCTGTTCGACCGGCGTGTTGCGGCGATGATCGCCGAGGGCGACCGGCTGCCGCCGCAATGGGCCGGGCTCAAGTTCTTCAACGTCTATGGCCCGAACGAGTACCACAAGGGCTCGATGCAGAGCGTCGTCGCCCAGACCTACCCGCACGCCGCCAATCAGGAGGCGGCGGTGCTGTTCCGCTCGCATCATCCCGACTACGAGGACGGCGGCCAGCTGCGCGATTTCATCTGGGTCGGCGACTGCGTCGACATCGTCATGTGGCTGCTCGCCAACGGCCACGTCAGCGGCCTCTTCAACTGCGGCACCGGCAAGGCGCGCACCTTCGCCGACCTCGCGCGCGCCGTCTACGCCGCCGTCGGCCGCGAAGCGACCATCGAATACATCGACACGCCGGTGGCGATCCGCGACAAGTACCAGTACTTCACCGAGGCCAAGATGGCGCGGCTTCGCGACGCCGGCTACACGAAGCCGATGACCGAGCTCGAGGACGGTGTCGCGGCCTATGTGCGCGGCTACCTCCACAGCGACGATCCCTACATCTAGGGCTGCACGAAGCCATCATGCTGCTGGCCATTCCGTTTCCCCAGATCGACCCGGTGCTGGTCAGCTTCGGGCCGTTCGCAGTGCGCTGGTACGCGCTCGCCTATATCGCCGGCCTGGTGATCGGCTGGCGGCTGATGCGGCGGTTCGGCGCGGCGCCCGACTACGGCATCGATCCCGAGCACGTCGACGACTTCCTAGTGTGGGCGACGCTCGGCGTCATCCTGGGCGGGCGCATCGGCTACGTGCTGTTCTACAACCTGCCGGTCTACATCGACCAGCCACAGCGCATCCTCTACGTCTGGCAGGGCGGCATGTCGTTCCACGGCGGCTTCCTCGGCGTCGTCGCGGCGGGGTACCTGTTCTGCCGCCGGCGCGGCATCCGCCCGCTCGTGCTCGGCGATCTTTGCGCCCGCGTCGCGCCGGTCGGCCTGTTCTTCGGCCGCATCGCCAACTTCATCAACGGCGAACTGTACGGCCGCGTCACCGACACGCCCTGGGGCATCGTCTTCCCACGCGGCGGAGCCGATCCCCGCCATCCGAGCCAGCTCTACGAGGCGGCGCTGGAAGGCGTCGTGCTGTTCATTCTCATCAACCTGCTCGCCCGGCTGCCCGGCGTCCGCCAGAAGCCCGGCTTTCTCACCGGCGTCTTCGTCGCCGGTTACGCCGCGTCGCGCATGCTGGTCGAACTGGTGCGCCAGCCCGACGCCCAGATCGGCTTCCTGTCGCTCGGCTCGACCATGGGGCAATGGTTGTCCGTGCCGATGCTCGTGGTCGGGCTCTACATGATGGTCCGCGCGCGCCGGTGAGCGGGCTCCTCGACCACATCCGCCGCCGCATCGCCCGCGAGGGTCCGATCTCCGTCGCCGACTACATGGCGCTGGCACTCGGTCATCCCGAGCACGGCTACTACATGACCCGCGACCCGTTCGGCCGCGCCGGCGATTTCGTCACCGCGCCGGAAATCTCGCAGATGTTCGGCGAACTGGTCGGGCTGTGGTCGGCCCAGGTGTGGGATGACATCGGCCGGCCAAAACCGTTCAAGTGGATTGAACTCGGCCCCGGCCGCGGCACGCTCGCCGCCGATGCGCTCCGCGCCATCAAGGGCATCGCCGGCATGGCGGACGCCCTCAACATTCATCTGGTCGAGACCAGCCCGCTGCTGCGCGAGCATCAGGAGCGCGCAATCGCGGCGTGGTCGCCGCAATGGCATGGTGCGCTGGCTCAAGTGCCGGACAGCCCCGCCGTCGTCGTCGCCAACGAGTTCTTCGACGCGCTGCCGGTGCGCCAGTACCAGCGCGGCGAGGCGGGCTGGCACGAACGCCTGGTGACGGCGACGGAAACCGGCGAACTCGCCTTCACACTCTCGCCCCGCCTCGGCATCGATCCGGTGCTGCCGCCGGCTTTCGCCCATGCGCGGCCGGGCGCGGTGGTCGAGGTCTCTCCGGCCGCCACCGGCGTGATGCGCGCGCTCGCCGATCGCCTGGTTCGGGCCGGCGGCGCGGCGTTGGTCATCGATTACGGCCACGCCACCAGCGCCGCGGGCGAGACGCTGCAGGCGGTCAAGGGCCATGCCTATGCCGACCCGTTCGCCGAACCGGGCTTGGTCGACTTGACCGCGCACGTCGATTTCCAGGCCCTCGCTGATACCGCGCGCGGCACCGGCGCCCAGGTGTTCGGCCCGGTCAAGCAGGGCGACCTGCTGCGCCGGCTCGGCATCGAGGTCCGCGCCGGGCGCCTCAGGGCCAATGTCGATGCGGCCGGCCGGGCGGCCATCGATGCCGCGCTCCAGCGCCTGACCGGCACCGACGCCATGGGCCGGCTGTTCAAGGCGCTTGCCGTCACCGCGCCCGGCCAGGCGGCGCCGGCCGGCTTTGAGGGCTGAACCGGCGCCGGTTGCATTCGGCGCCCGAGGGTCCATAATCCGGCCATGATCCAAGCCCCGGCCCTCGACGCCCGCGTCGGTATTCGGCACGGTTTCCTGACCCGCCAGGGCGGCGTCAGCGGGGGCATCTTCGAGGGCCTCAACTGCGGCCCCGGTTCCGGCGACAGTCCCGAAAGCGTCAGCGAGAACCGCCGCCGCGCCGCCGCCCGATTGGGTATCGATGCCGCCGACATGGTGACGCTGCACCAGGTTCATTCCGCCGACGTGGTCGAGGTCACCCGGCCCTGGCCGTCCGACAAGCGCCCGCGCGCCGACGCCATGGTCAGCCGCCGGCCGGGCCTAGCGCTCGGCATCCTCACCGCCGATTGTGTGCCGGTGCTGTTCGCCGATGCCGATGC
>JAYNJY010000053.1:4318-14038 GCA_038110665.1 Rhodospirillaceae bacterium
AGCCAGAAGCGACCGTCGCGCGGCTCGATCAGCCCGAACACCTTCAGGCGCTCGTCGGCCGTCAGCGCCTCGTAACTGTCCTGGATCAGCGAATCGACCGGCACGCCAACGTCGGTTGTCGCCGCCGATTGCGTGCCGGAGCTGTTCGCCGATGCCGATGCCGGCGTCGTCGGCGCGGCGCACGCCGGTTGGAAGGGGGCGCTTTCCGGCGTCGTCGCCGCCACGGTCGCGGCCATGGAAAACCTCGGCGCCCGACGCGAAAATATTGCCTGCGCCATCGGTCCCTGCATCCGCCAGCCGTCCTACGAGGTCGGGCCGGAACTGCGCGACGCCTTCGTCGCGCGCGATCCGACCGACGCCGTGTTCTTCGTCGCCTCGTCGCGCGGCGGTCGCTACATGTTCGATCTCGCCGGCTTCGTCGCCGGCTGCGCGCGCATGGAGGGCCTCGCCGAGGTCGACGACGTCGGTCGCGACACCTACGTCGAGGAGGGCCTGTTCTACAGCTACCGCCGCGCCACCCACCGGACCGAGCCCGATTACGGCCGTGGCATTTCGCTGATCGCCCTGGCGCCGGGAGGCGGCTGAATGGCTGTGCATTTCGAGCCGTCGGAGCTGGCCGCCCGTCGTGACGCGGCCATCGCCGCCATGCGGACCGGCGGCCTCGATGGGCTTCTGATCTTCCGTCAGGAGAGCATGTACTACCTGACCGGCTACGACACCTTCGGCTACGTGTTCTTCCAATGCCTCTATCTTGGCGCCGACGGCGCCATGACATTGCTGACGCGTTCGGCCGATCTGCGCCAGGCGCGCCATACCTCGGTGATCGGGGACGTGCGCGTCTGGGTCGACGGCCCGGATGCAAATCCGGCATCGGACCTTCGCGCCATCCTGGAAGAGCACGGCTGCGAGGGCCGCCGGCTCGGCGTCGAATGGGAGAGTTATGGCCTGACCGCCCGCAACGGCCGGCGGTTGGAGGCGGCGCTCACCGGGTTCTGCCGGCTCGAGGACGCGTCGGAACTGGTCAGTCGGCTCCGCGCCGTCAAGAGCGCCGCCGAGATCGCCTACGTGCGCCGCGCCGCCGAACTCGCCGACGACGCCTACCACGCCGCTGTCGCGGCCACCGGCTCGGGCGCGTCGGAGGCCGACCTCCTGGCCGACATGCAGGGTGCGGTGTTCCGGGGCGGCGGCGATTATCCCGGCAACGAGTTTATCATCGGCTCGGGCCGCGACGCGCTCTTGTGCCGCTACTTCTCGGGGCGGCGCGAACTCGGTGCGGTCGACCAGCTGACGCTCGAATGGGCCGGTGCCTATCGCCATTACCACGCTGCCATGATGCGCACCTTCGTCGTCGGCGACGTGCCGGCGGCGCAGCGGCGCATGCATGACGTCTCGCTCGAAGCCCTGACGGCGGTCGAGGCGGCGGTCCGGCCCGGCAACACCTTCGGCGACGCCTTCGAGGCGCACGCGCGCGTCATCGACGCCGCCGGCATGGCCGAACACCGGCTCAACGCCTGCGGCTACAGCCTGGGCACTACGTTCGCGCCCAACTGGATGGATTGGCCGATGCTCTACCGCGGCAATCCGGTCGAGTTCGAACCAGGCATGGTGGTGTTCTGCCACATGATCATCTTCGATTCCGACGCCGAATTGGCGATGACGCTGGGCGAGACCGTGCTGGTCACGGCGGGCGGCCATGAGAGGCTTTCCAGCGCGCCGCTCGATCTCGTGGTAAAATAGGTGATTCGCGAGGGCATCGGCATGCCGCACCTGACTCTGTTCGTGGCGTTCCTGGTCCTCAGCCTGCTGGCTATGTGTGTGTTGATGTGAGACTTGTCATGCGGGCGTCCCGGAAGACGCTGGCCGCCATCGTCGGGATGGCGGCGGTCCTGGCCCTCGGGGCCTGTGCCGCGTTGCCCAAGCCGTTCCAGCGCGCCGACGCGCCACCCGAATCGCTTGCCCGCGCCAAGGGCGGCGCCGGCGTGCGCGTCGCGCTGCCGGAAGGCACCACGGAACCGATGGCGAAGCTGATCGCCCAGTCCGTCGCCAAGGCGCTCGCCGAGCGCGACATTCCGGCCTCGGTCGGTTACGAGGGCAAGTTGCGCTATGCCCTCGTCGGCCACGTCGTCGCCGGCGGCGGCGCCAGCGCGACGACGCGGACGCGGATCGAATGGCGCCTGCTCGATCGCGGCAACGAACCGTTCTTCGCCTTCAACCACGACGTCCAGGGTTCGGCCTGGGAATGGGAGTGGGGCTCGCCGAAGATCATCCAGATTATCGGCACCGACGCGGCCAAGCTCGTCGCGGAAGCCGTGGGGCCGCCCGACAAGACCCTGACCCCGGTCGCGGCGCCGACCAGCGGCGTCTGGGTGCGGCCGATCGACGGCGCGCCCGGCGACGGCGACAAGTCGCTGACCCGGGCCATGCGATTCGCCCTTATGGGGGCCAACATCGCCGTCACCTCCGATCGGGCGGCGGCGCGACATGTGCTGGAGGGCAAGGTCCGGCTCGGCCAGGCCGAGGGCAAGACCCAGCCGGTCGAGATCGTCTGGACGGTGACCTACCCCGAGGGCGGCACCGTCGGCCGCGCCGTCCAGCGCAACGCCGTCCCCGTCGGCACTTTCGATGGCCGCTGGGGCGAGACCGCCTCGATCATCGCCGCCGCCGCCATTCCCGGCGTCAAGAGCGTGCTCGACCGCGCCGAGGAAACCGTGCGCGTGCGCCTGAGCGGCGGCCAGCCCGGCCTGCAGACCGACGTGCCGCTCGATGCCGGCAAGCCGGTGCTGCCGCCGCCCGAGCTCTCGCCCGAGCCGGAGCTGCCGCGCGCGTCGGGATCCTCGCGCCAGCCGGCAAGTTGATGACGCTGAAACGCAGCGCAAGTTTGGTTTTCGGTGAAATTTTCGTGACAGGCTGTTACATTTTCCGCAGCCGGGAGTCCGCCGTGGAGTCGCCGGGGTTTCGGTATGCAGGCTGCGGGGAAACGCGAACGTCGATGATCGCCGGCGAGGACAACACCAACCGATCGGCCGGGCGCCGGCTGCCGGGATGCGCCGGCCCGCTGCGTGCCGTGTGGGCGCTGGTTGCCGCCGTGGCGCTCGCCGCCTGCGCCGCCGCCGAGTTGAGGCGGCGCGCAATGGGTCGGCGGGCGTTTACAGCCGGGGCCGGGGTTGCTAGATTTCGCGCGGTTTCCGAATACGGTGTGGCGTCTAGCAGCCGGGTCCGTAGGAGGGACGCAGAAGATGCGAGCCGGCCACCGATTGAATCCGTTACGCCAACAATCCGGAACCCTCAAAAGCCATGAAGATCATCGCCTGCAATTCGAACCGGCCGCTCGCCGAAGCGATTTCGGCTTACGTCAACCTGCCGCTGACCAAGGCCTCCATACGGCGCTTCTCGGACATGGAAGTGTTCGTCGAGATCGAGGAGAACGTGCGCGGCGAGGACGTCTTCGTCATCCAGTCGACCTCCTATCCGGCCAACGACAACCTGATGGAGTTGCTGGTCACGCTGGACGCGCTCCGGCGCGGCTCGGCCCGGCGCGTGACGGCGGTGATCCCCTACTTCGGCTATGCCCGCCAGGACCGCAAGTCGGGCCCGCGCACGCCGATTTCGGCCAAGCTGGTCGCCAACCTGATCACCGAGGCCGGCGCCGACCGCGTGCTGACCATGGACCTGCACGCCGGCCAGATTCAGGGTTTCTTCGACATTCCCACCGACAACCTCTATGCCGCGCCGGTCATGCGCAACGACATCGAGCAGCGCCACGAGGGCGAGCAGCTCGTCATCGTTTCGCCCGACGTCGGCGGCGTGGTCCGCGCGCGCGGCATGGCCAAGCGCCTCGACGCCGATCTCGCCATCATCGACAAGCGCCGCGAGCGCGCCGGCGTCTCCGAGGTCATGAACATCATCGGCGAGGTCGAGGGCCGCACCTGCATCCTGGTCGACGACATCGTCGATTCCGCCGGCACGCTCTGCAACGCCGCCGTGGCGCTGATGCAGGCCGGCGCGGCCTCGGTTTCCGCCTACGTCACCCACGGCGTGCTCTCCGGCGGCGCCGTGGCGCGGGTGTCCTCGTCGCCGCTGCAACGCCTGATGATCACCGACAGCATCATGGCGACCGAGGCGGTTCGGGTCTCCCACAACATCGAACAGCTCACCGTCGCGCCCCTGATGGCGGAAGCGATGCAGCGGATCAGCGAAGAGTCGTCCGTCTCCAGCCTTTTTGATTGATTGACCAAAACCCCTTCCGGGGCTATGTATGCGCCGCTTTCGCGCGGACGCAGGCGTTCGCGTGTCAACGGAACGATACCCCTGGAGGTCGTTTCCCAATTATCCAAGGAGTTGGAAATGGGTAAAGTCATCAATTTCCCCGCTACCCAGCGGGATCGGGCAGGTAAGGGGGCAGCCCGTGCAACGCGTCGTGAAGGGCGTGTGCCGGGTGTCATCTACGGCAACAAGGAAGAACCGGTATTGATCTCGGTCGATCCGATCGAACTGTGGAAGCAGGTTTCGCAGCCCGGCTTCTTCGGCCACGTCTTCGAAATCCAGGTCGGCGGCACCAGCCATCGCGTGCTGCCGCGCGACCTGCAGCTGGATCCGCTCTCCGACCGGCCGATCCACGTCGATTTCATGCGCTTCAGCGCGACCACGCGCGTCAACGTCGACGTCGTCGTGCACTTCCTCAACGAAGAGGAATGCCCCGGCATCCGCCGCGGCGGCGTGCTCAACGTGGTGCGCCACGAGGTCGAGCTGCGCTGCGCGCCGGACAATATCCCGGAGTACCTGGAAGCCGATCTTGCCGGCCTCGACATGGGCGACAGCATTCACATCAGTGCCGTGAAGCTGCCTGAAGGCGTCGAGCCGACGATCACCGACCGCGATTTCACCATCGCCACCATCGCCGCGCCTTCCGCCGAGGAAGATGCCGCCGAGTCGGGCGAAGCGCCGACCGCGAGCGAGGTTCCGGTCATCGGCAAGGAAGCGGAAGAGGGCGACGAGAAGGAAGACTGATCGTCGCCGACACCATCGTTCGGTGGATAGGGGGTGTCGGTCATGCTGCTCGTCGTCGGCCTCGGCAATCCGGGCTCGGACTACGCCGACAACCGCCACAACATCGGTTTCATGGCCGTGGACGCGATTCAACGCGCCCACGGCTTCTCGTCCTACCGTGCCAAGTTCCATGGGCAGCTCGCCGACGGCACCGTCGGCGACGAGAAGGTGTTGTTGCTCAAGCCCGAGACCTACATGAACGAGTCCGGGCGCGCGGTGCAAGCGGCCATAACCTTCTACAAGATCGAGCCCAAGGACGTGATCGTCTTTCATGACGAACTCGACCTCGCCGGCGGCAAGGTCCGGATCAAGCGCGGCGGCGGCCACGCCGGCCACAACGGTCTGCGTTCGATCCACGCTCATGTCGGCCATGCCTACGCCCGCGTGCGCCTCGGCATCGGCCATCCCGGCGACAAGGACCGCGTCGTCGGCCATGTGCTCAAGGATTTTTCCAAGGCGGAAAAGGCCTGGCTCGACCCGCTGCTGGATGCGCTCGCCAAGAACTTCCCGAGGCTGGTCAAGGGCGACGACGGCGGCTTCATGAGCCGGGTCGCGGCCGCCCTGCAGCCGCCGAAGCCGAAACCAACCGACGACAACAAGGCCGAACCGGCCAAGGAGCAATAATGGGCTTCAACTGCGGCATCGTCGGCCTGCCCAACGTGGGCAAGTCGACCCTGTTCAATGCGCTGACGCAAACCGCGCAGGCGGAGGCAGCCAACTTCCCGTTCTGCACGATCGAGCCCAACACCGGCCGCGTCGCCGTGCCCGACGCGCGCCTCGACAAGATCACCGCCATTTCCAAGTCGGCGGCGAAGGTGCCGACGTTCCTCGAATTCGTCGACATCGCCGGCCTGGTGCGCGGCGCCTCGAAGGGCGAGGGGCTCGGCAACCAGTTTCTCGCCAACATCCGCGAGGTCGACGCCATCATCCACGTCCTGCGCTGCTTCGACGACGACAACGTCACCCACGTCGAGGGCGGCGTCGATCCGGTGCGCGATGCCGAGACGGTCGAGACCGAGCTCATGCTCGCCGACATGGACAGCCTGGAAAAGCGCATCGACCCGTTGACCAAGCGCGTGCGCGGGGGCGACAAGGAGGCGGCCGAGACATTGAAGCTGGTCGAGCGCTGCCTGGCGCTGCTCCGCGACGGCAAGCCGGCGCGCAAGCTCGAACGCAGCGACGAGGAGCGGCGCGCCTTCCGCATGCTCCAACTGCTGACCAGCAAGCCCGTGCTCTACGTCTGCAACGTCGACGAGGGCGCGGCCGCCGACGGCAACGCGCATTCGGCGCGGGTCGCGGCCATCGCGGCGGAACGGGGCGCCGACTCGGTGGTGATCTCGGCCGAGATCGAAGAGGAGATCGCCCAGCTCACCGACCCGGCCGAGCGCGCCGAGTTCCTGGAAAGCCTGGGCCTGCACGAGACCGGCTTGTCGCGCGTCGTCGGCGCCGGCTACCACCTCTTGGACCTGATCACCTTCTTTACTTCGGGGCCGAAGGAGAGCCGCGCCTGGACCGTGCGCCGCGGCGCCAAGGCACCGCAGGCGGCCGGCGTCATCCATACCGACTTCGAGAAGGGCTTCATCAAGGCCGAGACCATCGCCTACGACGATTTCATCGCGCTCGGCGGCGAGCATGGCGCCAAGGAAGCCGGCAAGATGCGTCAGGAAGGCAAGGAATACATCGTCCGCGACGGCGACATCATGCTGTTCCGGTTCAACGTCTAGGAACCGGCGGTCGGCCTCAAAGTACTTCGATCGTCGTGAACAGGCGCTCGACGTCATCCTTGTATTTGCCGAAGTAGTGCAGTTTCACGCCGAAGTATGAAACAACGAACAATTTGTCGCTTTTAACGGCAGTCACGATGATCGCTTTGCGACGCAATCCATCCTCAAGGGCATAGGTCAATTCCGTTCGAAAGGCGTCGGCACCCTTGAGCTTCATCGGGGCCTGGGTATCTACGTCCAATTTGACCGCGCCCAAACTCTTCAGGTTGGAAATCATCAAGTCCTGAATTTCCACGGGGTTCATGCCCTTCCGATATTTTTGGAGCTTCTTCTCGCCCGGACCTGATAAGGATTGGAAAGGCGCCTCACCGTCCTCGACGCCTTTGATGAATTGCACGGCTTCAAGGCCACTGCCATTGATCGTCCAGATCTCGACGTTACCGACCTCGACGCGCGACCACTCGAACGCCGGCTCGACGCGGAAGGCGTTGCCGACCTCGACCTTGCCAGGTTGCACGAGGGAATAAATGGCGCAACCCGACACGGATATCGCGATCGCAAGTGGCAGCAGGCGTTTCATGGGCGTTCCTAACTGATCCGTTCCAGCATGTACTTGATGATCTGGCGGTCCTTTGGGTCGTTCGCCAGCGACAGGTATGTGGAAAAAGCCTTCTTGGCTTCTTCCAAATTCCCCAAACGTTGCTGGGTCAGTCCGATCGAACGGTAGATCGCGGGCAAAGGGTTGGGGCTGTTCAAGGCCTTCGCGTAGTAGCCAAGCGCGGTCTCGAAATCGTTTTCTTGCTTCTTGTCGTCGTCGGAATTCAAGAATGACAGCAAGCGGTTGTCGCTTTTGGATTGCGGGGTCTTCCCGCGCTGGCGGTATAGCTCTCCTTGAAAGAACAGGATTTCGGAGGAGTTGTGGCCATCTTCTTCGAGCATTTTCAGGAGTTCGCGCGTCGTCTTGAAGGTCCCGACGCGCAATTCGTCATAGAGAAAGCTTGTCCGCCAAGGGCCGACAGAGGCGAGGTACGGATCGCGGTTCTGAATTGTGGCCTGCGGGTCCGGCTGGAGCGCGCTGGCGAGGTGCGTGAGAGTCGCCTCGCGCTCCTCTTGGGGCGGATGGGTCGAATAGAAAAGCGAGCCGGACGAGAAGTTTTACGAGGCCTTCATCTCGCGCTGGAGCTGCGCCCAGATTTTCGGCGCCTCGCGTGCGTCGTAGCCGTACCGGCTGAGCAGGGTAATGCCGATCAGGTCGGCTTCACGCTCGTGATCGCGACCGAAGGCGAAGTGACCGCCGACGGCAATGAGCTGAGCAAGATCGCCTACGCCGGCCGGCACACCGGAGACCGCGAGACCGATTTGCAAGAATGTGAGAAAGTCGGCCTTGGCAAGCTGATCTTGGAAGCCCTGCAACGTGTGGCGTCGGATATAGTGCCCGATCTCATGCCCGAGGACCGTTGCCAACTGGGCCTCGTTGCGGCAACGCAAAAGCAGGCCCGACCATACTTGCATGGTTCCATTGCCCATCATGGTGGCATTGAAGTGCGGGGCCCGTACGACATAGGTTCGGATGTCCCGACAGTATGGGCCGGCAAGCTTGCAGACGATGCCGGAGATGTATGCGTTTAGTTCCGGGTCTGTGATGCGATTGCCGGCCGTTTTCAACTTCCGTTCGATACCATCCAGAACCATCCACAGGCCGGCTTCGTCGGTGGACATGGCAGGGCGCGTGCCCGGTCGAATATCATGGTAGGAGTAGGGGTCGGCAGAGGTTTCCCATCCGACCTCCTTTTGGTTGAGTCCCTGGCCGCCTGTGACGATGCCGGCTGGAATCGTTGTCGGCGCCGCTGCATTGGCGACAACGGGCTTCTGGTCGCCGGGAGCCATGACGCAGCCGCCGAGTAAAATCGTCAGCCCGCCGACGATGAGAGGGCGGAGGTTCATGTGGGGAATTTTTCAAGAAGTGCGCGAACGGTTTCCTCGTCAGGCGTGTACTGGCGCAAATCGACGCTGCCTCGGGCGAGAACGTTGAACCAGACGATTTCGCCGCTGCGTAGATCCACCAATGTGGCGAAGCCGAATTGCTGGCCTCCTTGAACGCCGACCCCCAAGAGCGCCGCCGCAATGATGACCGCGGCGCGGCCGCCACTCGTGTAGCTGTCGCGAATGTGGGTGAACAGGGCAAAATTGGCACCGTACTGCCGCGCCAATCGCTTAGTCTCGTTGCCGAGCGTCCAGTCGAACTTGCCATGCTTGCTGGGGAGATGCAGTCCCTCGAAGCTATAATGGCTGATCGCCGAGCGCCCGACGACGTTGTGCAGTTTGATCAACTGGGTGACCGGCGCGGTTGGATCGTCGTCCGCGGCTGTATGCTTGTAGCCGATCGCCAGCGCCTGACGCTCGCCGAATACTCTCTTTAGCGCTTTATCCATGTGCTCGCGGGCCTGATTGGTCCAATCGGCCTTGGCGACCGTGACGCCACCGGCTGACAATTCACTGAGTTCCACGTCCGGCGGCATGATCAGGATACTTCGCGAACTGTCTGCGCGCCCCAGCCTTTCGCTTTTGTAATAGTTGAGCGTTTGACATGCGCTCAGCATGCACATGGCGACAATCAACAAAAGACTACGCCTCATCTCTTCCCTCGCGAGATGTTGGGCTATGAATGCATCCCAGTTTGATCGAAATTAAAAATCGGTAAATCGGCAAAGTGATTTTCCCGAGTATCGGCATTTAGCGACCTTGCAATCCAAAATGGTCGCGCTAGCCTGTCTCGACAGTTTTGAAGGGCAGTTTCACCGGGGAGGTATCGCCATGGGCAAGGACATCACTTTGAGGGCGGCCGACGGCCATTCGTTCGGCGCCTACCGCTGCGATCCGGAAGGCAAGCCGCTCGGCGGCGTCGTCGTCATCCAGGAGATTTTCGGCGTCAACGACCACATCCGCGACG
>JAYNJY010000054.1:0-11247 GCA_038110665.1 Rhodospirillaceae bacterium
TGAGTAAAGTAGCTTCGCGCTGTCGCTCGTTTTAAGGAGCAGAGAGGAGCGATAGTCGTTTTGATAGGGGTCGGGGAGGGGAGAGGCGCTAATCGTCCTCTCTGCGCTCTGGAGGACGCTCTCGGAGGCGTTCGTATTCGTTTTGGGTAACGAGGATAACTGGCGTGACTTCTTTGAGAGAAATTTGCGTATCCCTCAGACGCCGTTTTCGAGCGTTATATTTTTTGAGCGTCACCCATATCAATTTCGGGGTGTAGGGAACACCACGAGGCGAGATTAGGTTTCTTGCGTTTAGATAATCCGCAATCTGGCGATCGCTTAATCCTCGCAGACTTAATTCGGAAATAAGCTCCAATCGTTCTCGAAGATTAGGAGCAAGTATCGGAATATTCAAAGCACGAGAAGCGAGACTAATTTTTATCTGTAAAGCCCACCGTCGCCTATCGTCTGAAATAAAACGAAATTTACTCCACGGTTACGCTCTTGGCCAAGTTGCGCGGCTGGTCGACGTCGGTGCCCTTGATGCAGGCGACGTGATAGGCCAGCAACTGCACCGGAATGGCATACAAAATTGGCGAAACGAAGGCATCGACGGCGGGCAGCACGACACTCACGCGGTTTGCCGCGCCGAGCTTGGCGACGCCGGCGGCGTCCGACAGGAAGATCACCCGGCCGCCGCGCGCCATCACTTCCTGCACGTTGGAAATGGTCTTGTCGGCAAGCGGATCGCTCGGCGCCACCACTACCACCGGCACGGTCTCGTCGATCAGGGCGATGGGGCCGTGCTTCATCTCGCCGGCGGCATAGCCCTCGGCGTGGATGTAGGAGATTTCCTTGAGCTTCAAGGCGCCTTCCATCGCGATCGGGTAGCTGACGCCGCGCCCGAGGTAGAGCACGTCGCGCGCTTCGGCGACGTCGCGGGCAATTGCGGCGAGATGGTCGTCGTGGTTGAGCACCTCGGCGGCGCGCGCCGGGACCTCGGTCAGGGCGCCGACGAGCCGGCCGCGCTCGGCGTCGTCGATGGTGCCGCGTGTGTGCGCCAGCGCCAGCGTCAGGCAGGCGAGCACGGTCAACTGCGTGGTGAACGCCTTGGTCGAGGCGACGCCGATCTCGGGGCCGGCGTAGGTCTGCAGCACGGCGTCCGATTCGCGCGCGATGGCGCTTTCCGGCACGTTGACGACAGAGATGATCTTCTGGCCCTGCGAGCGCGCGTAGCGGAGCGCCGCCAGGGTGTCGATGGTCTCGCCCGACTGCGAGATGAACAGCGCGACGCCGCCTTCCGGCATGACGCCCTCGCGGTAGCGGAATTCGGACGCGATATCGACCTCGGTCGGCATGCGCGCGACCTGTTCCAGCCAGTACTTCGCCACCAGGCAGGCGTAATAAGAGGTGCCGCAGGCGATCAGCGTCATCTTGGTGATGGTCTTGGAATCCAGCCCGAGGTCGGGCAGGGTGACGGCACGGGTGTTCGGGTTGACCAGCGCGTGCAGCGTGTCGCCGATGACCTGCGGCTGCTCGTAGATCTCCTTCAGCATGAAGTGGCGGTAGCCGCCCTTGCCGATGGCGGCGCCGGTGAGCTCGGTCAGGCGCACGTCGCGGCGCACCTCGTTGTCGCCGGCGTCGTAGATCTTGTAGCCGCGGTTGGTCAGCACCGCCCAGTCGCCGTCCTCGAGATAGATGATGACGCGGGTCAAGGGCGCCAGCGCGATGGCGTCGGAGCCTAGGAACATCTCGTCCTCGCCGACGCCGAGCGCCAGCGGGCTGCCACGCCGGGCGCCGATCATCAGCTTCTCGTCGCCGGCGAAAATGATGGCGAGGGCGAAGGCGCCCTCGAGGCGTTTCAGCGCCTTGGCCGTCGCCTCGATCGGTTTCATGCCGTCCTGCAGGTGGCGGTCGATCAGTTGCACGATGACTTCGGTATCGGTTTCCGTCGCCACCGTATGACCGGCCGCGACCAGTTCGGCGCGCAGTTCCTGGAAGTTCTCGATGATGCCGTTGTGCACGACGGCGACGCGCTCGGTGGCGTGCGGATGGGCGTTAACCTCGTTGGGGACGCCGTGCGTTGCCCAGCGGGTGTGGCCGATGCCGGTGGTGCCGCCGAGCGGCGCCTCCTTTAGGCGCGTCTCCAGGTTGGCGAGCTTGCCCTCGGCGCGGCGGCGCTCGATGGCGAGGCCGCTGCCGTTCAGCGTGGCGACGCCGGCCGAGTCGTAGCCGCGGTACTCGAGCCGCTTCAGCGCGTCGAGCATGAGCGGAGTGACCGGCGCCTTGCCGATGATGCCGATAATGCCGCACATCAGGGCTTGTCCTTTCCTGCCTTGGACTTTTTCGCCGACTGAGTGGCGCGATACTTCGCGGCCCAGCCGTCGACGTTGCGTTGCGGTGCGCGCGTGATGGCGAGCGCATCGGCGGGCACGTCCTTGGCGATGGTGCTGCCGGCGCCGGTGACGGCGCCGTCGCCGACCTTGACCGGGGCGACCAGCGCCGTGTTGGAGCCGATGAAGGCGCCGGCGCCGATCTCGGTCAGGTGCTTGAAGTAGCCGTCGTAGTTGCAGGTGATGGTGCCGGCGCCGATGTTGGCCTTGGCGCCGACGGTGGCGTCGCCGACGTAGCTCAGGTGATTGGCCTTGGCACCTTCGCCCAGTGTCGCGTTCTTGACCTCGACGAAATTGCCGATGCGCACGTCGGCGCCGAGTTTGGCGCCGGGGCGCAGCCTGGCGAAGGGGCCGACGATGGCGCCCGGACCGATCTCGGCGCCCTCGATGTGGCAGAAGGCGCGGATGGTGACGCCGTCGCCGACGCTGACGCCGGGGCCGAACACGACGTTGGGTTCGATGTTGACGTCGCGGCCCAAGCGCGTGTCGAAACTGAAGTGGACACTGTCCGGGTCGGTCAGCGTGGCGCCGCCCTGCATGGCGCGGTGGCGCAACCGCGCCTGCACGATCTTCTCGGCCCGCGCCAGGCCCTCGCGGTCGTCGATGCCGACGAGTTCGTCCGCGGCGCCCTCGATGACGGCGCAGCCTAGGCCGGCGCCGCGCGTCAGCGCGACGATGTCGGTCAGGTAGTATTCGCTCTTGGCGTTGTCGTTGCCGACCCGGGCCAGCAGCTTGAACAACTGCTCACCGGCGACGCACATGACGCCCGAATTGCAGAGCGGAATCGCGAGTTCGTCCGCCGTCGCGTCGCGCGCCTCGACGATGGCTTCAAGCTCGCCGGCGGCGTCGGTCTTGAGCCGGCCATAGAGCGCCGGGTCGTCCGGACGGAAGCCGAGCACGACGACGGCGGGGCTGTCGGCGGCGCGGCGGCGCGCCAGCATGGCGCCGAGGGTTTCCGGCGTGATCAATGGGTCGGCGCCGAACAGGACCAGCACGTCGCCGGCGAACCCGTCCTTGCCGGCGCCGCAAATCGCGTCCTTCGCCTGCAGCACGGCGTGACCGGTGCCGAGCTGTTCGGCCTGCAGGGCGGTCGGATGCGGCCTGACCGCCTGGGCGACCGCCTCCGCGCCCGTGCCGATGACGACGACGCTCGTTTCGATACCGGCCTGGGCGACGGTTTCGAGCAGCATGCTGATCATCGGCCGGCCGGCCAGGGGGTGCAGCACCTTGGGCAGGTCCGACTTCATGCGCGTGCCAAGCCCTGCGGCGAGGACAACGGCGGCGGCTTTTCGTGATTCGGGGCTCTTGGTCATCGGCGGCCGGTGTTCTAAAAAGGAAACGCCCGTGGCTCCGGCACCAAGGGCGAGCGGCGCGACATTGCCACAGGGCCGGAGTAGGGCCAAGTCAAAGTTTGTTTCCGATTCTTGCAGAGATTCGAATGATTTCACAACGTTTCAACGCCGTCGTCTTCGACCTGGACGGCACCCTGATCGACAGCGAGCCCGACCTCCGCGCCGCGCTCAACAAGACCCTTGCCGAGTCTGGCCGGGCGAGCGTAACCCGCCCGCAGGTCGTCAAAATGATCGGCGACGGCGTGCCCAAGCTGGTCGAGCGCGGTTTCGACGCCACCGGAGGTCCGCCTGTGGATGGGCTGGAAGCTGCGGTCAAGCGGTTCTCGGCCAACTACGAAGGCCATACCTCGGCGCTTTCCGAGGTGTTTCCGGGCGTGCCGGCGGCGCTGGCGGAGCTCAAACGCCAGGGGCTCAGGCTCGGGGTCTGCACCAACAAGCCGCAGAAGCCGACCGAGGAGATCCTCGCCGACTTCGGCCTCGCCGGCTTGATCGACGCCGCCGTCGGTGGCGACGCGCTCGGCGGCGTACGCAAGCCAGACGGCCGGCACCTTGCGGCCGTGCTGGAGAAACTCGACGCGGCACCTGACCGCGCCGTCATGGTCGGCGACAACCACAACGACGCCGGCGTCGCCAGAGCCTTGGGCGTGCCCTTCGTCGCCGTCTCCTTCGGCTATGCGCGCGGCACCGTGGCCGAACTCGAGGCCGACCGGGTCATCCACCATTTCCGGGAGCTCGCGGCCGCGCTGGCGGCCCTGGCCGGGGCCGCTTGACAGGCGCCGGCCGGCCACTTTATATGACGCCTCCCCGACCGACAGGGTCGAGCAGGGCGCGTAGCTCAGCGGGAGAGCACTCCCTTCACACGGGAGGGGTCGCAGGTTCAATCCCTGCCGCGCCCACCATCTATTTCAGATGACCTTCCTCGACTTGGATTTTGCGCCGCGTTTCGACGAGAACGATGAAGAACGAGCCCGTTTCAGCGCTCGCTTTTGACCTTTTGCGCCTCGCAGCAGAGCAGAGAGCCCAACCGTCGGGTCACCAGCCCGGGCTCGATGGCGCTTGCCAGATCGGCGGTTCTCCACCCGAGGGCTGCCACGAACGGTACCGAAAACAAAAACGCGGAGTGGTTGACCAACTGAAATGGCGTTTTCGCAAGCATGGCTTGCAGGGTCTTGCGTGTGAACCGGGTAATATGCTGCTCCTCGTAGGACACCTTGCTCAGCTTGCCGACAGCCCATTCGAGAGCCGGCCACAAAGAGCCGTAGTTCGGTGTGGTCAGCAACAATCGGCCGCCCGGGCGTAACATGCGGTGTGCCTCGTCCAGCACCACCTGAATTCGGTCTTGATCCAAGTGCTCGATCAATTCTATCGCTGTAACCATGTCGACCGAGCCCGGGCCGATCGGAAATGGCGGCGCCGGGACCTGTAAGAAGATCTTCGCTGCGGTGCCATATGTTTTGTTAGCGTAGGCGATTTGGCCGGCGGCGGTGTCGCGGACTGGAGCAAGTCCCGGCTGGCGCTCAGCCGTTTGGGCAAATGGGTCAGCGGTCTGGTGCTGCCGGCAGGCGTGAACGACCCGATGAGCGGCTTCTTCATGACCAGGCGGGCGTTTGTGTGGCCGCTGGCTTCGCGGCTGTCGGGACGGGGCTTCAAAATATTGGTCGATATTCTCGTGACGGCTCGGGAGACCGTGCGTTACGCCGAGCTACCCTACCAGTTTCGCGAACGTGCGGAAGGCGAAAGCAAGCTTTCCCCACTGGTCGCGCTCGAGTTCATGGCGTTGATATTCGAAAAAGTTTTCGGCAATGCCCTGCCACTCCGGTTTGTCCGATTCCTTTTCGTTGGTGCCGCCGGCATGGTCGTACATCTCGCGGTGTTGGCTTCGATGATTTCGATGCTTTCGGAATTTTGGGTGTCGCAGATGATTGCCGCCTTCTCCGCCATGACGGCCAACTTCATTCTCAACAACATCTTCACTTATCGTGACAGACGGATAACAGGCGTTTCGGTGATTCGTGGCCTGCTGTTCTTCTACTTGCTCTGTAGCGGCGGCTTTATGGTCAATATGGCGATCGCGCTGCAACACTATCAAATGGGTGGCGTGTGGTGGTTGGCGGGTATCGCCGGCGGTGCGGTCGGCGCGGTTTGGAATTTCGCCACCAACACGTCGATCACCTGGCGGGAACGTTGAAAATGGTATCGCTGTCTCGGCATCGACTTTTCGCGGGCGATCTGCCGGCAGTATTGGCGCTGTCGGTGTTCGCGTTCGCGATCGGGTGCCACTACGCCGGACAGTTTTTTTTACTTTGATACAGTGGACGACAGCCTGATTACCGACTCGGCATGGCGAATGGTCCATGGCCAAGTGCCTTTCCGCGATTTCGGCTTGATCCAAGGATTGACGGCGGCCTTCTTCGAGGCGGTTTTTCTAGCGGTCTTCGGTGCAAACCTGCAGGCGCTAGTAATTCATGTGGCGGTGGTGAATGGGCTTGCCTCCGTCGTCGCTTATTTCATCCTTCGATTGGTCGGTCTGTCGCGCGTCACTGCATTCGTGTTCGCGGCGCTGACGGGCGTCATCTTCTATCCGCCCCAGGGACTGGCATTCAGCGTCCAACATGGATCGCTGATGATGATGACGGCTTTGCTGCTGGCGCTGCTTGCCAATTTTCGGCTGAAATCGACGGCCATCGTTGCCTGGTTTGGATGCGGTGTGGCCTTGGCATTCGCCTACTTGTCGAAGCAGGCCCTCGGATTTTATTTGCCGGGTCTTCTCGTACTCATGTTCTGCGGCGGCGCGCAGCGCATTCTCACGACCCTTTGTGCAGTGACCTTGGGCGGGATATTGCCGTTCGTTGTGCTCTTCGCGGCAGCGGGCGCGGATGCGCAGGCGGCCACGCGCATGCTCATATACTTGGTCACCATGCCGTGGGAGTTCGGCGGAGGCCGACTTGATGCCGATCTAAATGAGGCCCTGGTGGTCTACGAACTGGCCATTACGCCGACTATCGTGGCGACGGTCGCGTTCGCCTTCTCCGGCACGGTGTTTTTATTGGCGGATTTCGGAAACCGGACGGCGGTGCCGGGGTTGCACCCTCCAATCGGCGTGGGACGGCCTTGGCGTTCGTCGCCGTCGGTGTCTTGTGGATGATCGGCAACGTTTGCTTGGCACGCGTTCACCATTGGGATGCCAACCTCCTGCTTCAATCAGTGTTCCTTTCGGCCGGCATCGTACTTGCGGGCTTTGTCGGTCTCATCGAGACATCCGGCGAGAGTGGGACGGCCACGCCGGTCGCCAAGACCCGCCCGTTCGTGATCATCTTGTGTTTCATTGCGCTCTATGACGGGTGGTGGGCGTTCGCCAACGTGGTCAAGCACCGTGGCATTCGCAACATCGACAGCGTTCTCGCAACCCGCCTGCAATTACCTCAACAGACGCTTTATCCTGAGATAAAAGGAGCCCGGTTTCGCGAGTTTGACCAGCGTCAGAAGATCGACAAAAGGATCACGCGCGCGGATATCGAACGCGATATTGCAGAAAAAGCGCGACTGATCTCGTTTTTCCGGGGTCTGCCCGGCGAATTCATCGTTGTCGGCTTTCCTAAAATCCCTCGCATTTTCGCTGGAAAGGTCAATCCTCTGCCGGCCATCGCAATCCAGCCGGGTGCCAGCAGCCCGTACCGTGATTCGAAGGCATTTCCGGCATTCATGGCGGATCTCGAGCGAAATATCGTGCGGTTCAATGTGCAGGGCCTAATCCTCCAACATGGAATTTTCCGCGCACGTCAGGATCATATTGCGGCGCATCCAAAGGTGTTTTGTGCTATGGAGCCAGCCGAAGTCGCCACCATCGTCAAATTCTGTCCGCGAGACACCCTGCCGCAGGGGTTTGGATACGTGGTTGGGCACGTCGTCCAGATGGATGGCGAGCTTTACTAGTAAAGATTTCATGTGGCCATGCCGTCAAAGCAACCTTTCCCCTGCCGCCGGCGTGGCGTAAGGTACCGTCCACCGTTGCAGCCGCCAGCCCCTTGGAATTCCCATGGCCAGAGCCGCCCAGCGCCTGAGATGGATCGGATCGGCATTCCTAACCATTTTGACTCTGACCCGCGTTGGTCTGGCGCTGGTCAGTACCGTCGTCGTCTGGTGGGCTTGGCCAAGGGCGCACGGCGTTGCCGCGGCGGGCGTGGACTACTAAGCGATGGCGCGGCGTTCCGGTAAACGGGGCAAGACCGCGAAGCCCGGCAAGATGCCGCCGGGCCGTGTTGATGGTCAACTCGCCGCCGCCGTTCAGGCGTTCCAGCAGGGCCGCCTCTACGACGCCGAGAAGGCCGGGCGCCGGGCGCTGGCGCTCAGTCCCGACCACCCGGTGGCGCTGCACGTGCTCGGCGTCGTCGCCCGGCGCCAGGGCGCGCATGCCGAGGCGCGCGATTTGCTCGCTCGCGCTGTCGCCGCCCAGCCCGATTACGCCGCCGCCTACAACGACCTGGGCGCCGCCTGTTTCGATCTCGGCCTCTACGACGAGGCCGTCGGCGCGCACGAACGCGGCCTCGCACTGCAGCCCAACGACATCGGCCAGATCATGAACCTCGGCAACGCGCGCCGAGCTCAGGGCCGGCTCGACGACGCGGTCGCATGCTACGAACGCGCGCTTGGGCTGTCGCCCGGCCTCGCTGGCGCGCATGCCAGCATCGGTATGGTCAGGCGCGGGCAGGGCGATGCCGTCGCCGCGGCCGGCCATTTCCGCCGCGCCGTCGAACTCGATCCCGGCCTGGCGCCGGCCTGGATTGGCCTCGGCAAGTCCCTGGCCGAAGCCGGCGATTTGGTTGCCGCCCGGCCGGCGCTGGAACGTGCCGTCGAAAGCGCACCCAGCGACGCCAAGCTGTGGTATTTCCTCGGCGCGGCCAGGCGCGCCGCCGGCGATCCGGCGGCGACACTGGCGGCGTTCGAACGGGCCAGCGATTTGCGATCGGATTTCGCCGCCGCCCACAACAACCTCGGACTTGTGCTGTTCGAGCTCGATCGCCTTGATGACGCCATTGCCGCCTACGACAGGGCGCTCGCAGTTGATCCTGGTTTCGCCGACGCGCTCAACAACCTGGGCAACGCGCGGCGCGAGCAGGGCAGGTTGGACGACGCCATCGCGCTTTACGAACAAGCCCTCGCCAGCCGCCCGGACATGGTCAAGGCTTCGACCAACATCGCGCTCACCGTGCATGCGCTGCCGGGCATCGCGCCGGACCAGGTGCTGGCTTGCCATGAGGCCTGGGACGCGGCGCACGGCGCGCCGCTGCGCGCACATTGGCGCGACCACGCCAACGACCGCGATCCTGAGCGGCGGCTCAAGGTCGGATTGGTCTCGGCCGACTTCGGCTTCCATCCCGTCGGCTATTTCACCGTCGGCTTCGTCGAACGCCACGACCGCGCCGCCATCGAACTTACCTGCTATTGCGGCCGTCCGGCCGACGCCATGACCAAGCGCTTCCGCAACGCGGCCGAGCACTGGGTCGACACCCAGGCGCTCTCCGACGCGGCGCTTGCCGAGCGCATCGCGGCTGACGGCATCGATGTGCTGTTCGATCTCTCAGGCCACACCACCGCCAACCGGCTCGTCACCTTTGCCATGAAGCCGGCGCCGGTGCAGATCAGCTGGTCGGGCTATCCGGGCACCACCGGCTTGGCCGCCATGGACCATCTCGTCTGCGACCCGCGCCACGTCGGGGCCGGCGAGGAGGAGCATCATACCGAACGCCTGATCCGCCTGCCGGACGCCTTCGTCTGCTACGAGGCGCCCGCGACCGCGCCCGAGGTCGGGCCGCTGCCGGCGCTGGCCAACGGATGCGTTACCTTCGGCTGCTTCTCCAACCCGTCCAAGATAAACCCGGGCCTGCTGGCGCGCTGGGGCCGGATCATGCGGGCGGTGCCGGATTCACGCTTGGTCCTGATCTACCGTCATCTCGACCATCCCGCCAACAGCGATCGCATCCTCGCTGCCCTGGCCAAACACGGCATCGCCGTCGAGCGCATCGAGGTGCACGGCAAGCGCCCACCGGATCGCTTCATGGAGGGCTACAACACAATAGACATCGCGCTCGACACCCATCCTTACTCCGGCGGCGCCACCACCTGCGAGGCGCTGTGGATGGGCGTGCCTGTGCTGACCCTGCCGGGCGCGACCTTCGCCAGCCGGCATGCACTGAGCCTGCTCACGGCGGCTGGCATGGCCGAATTCGCGGCGACCGACGAGGACGATTATCTGGCGCGCGCGACCGCACTGGCGGGCGATCCGCAAGGGCTCGCCGAAATCCGTGCCGGATTGCGCGCGCGCATGGAGGCGTCCGCGCTCTGCGACGCGGTGAAGTTCACCGCCACTCTCGAGGCCGAGATCAGGCGGGCCTGGCGGGCCTGGTGCGAAGGCTGAACGTCACAGTAGGACGGTGAGCAACCACTGCTCCCACTCGCGCGCGCGGGTTTCCCAGTTGTAGGCCTTGTTGGCGAAGGCCTTCTGCCTAGCGAGCCGTTCGGCGAAGGCGGCCGGATCCTTCCGCGCGGCGGTGATGACGTCGATGGCGAAACGGGCGTAATTGGTGGCAAAGCCCAATATCCCGCCCTTGGGCTTGATCAGAAAGCCGTGTCCGGCGATGGTCTCGCCGAGCGCGCCTAAGTTGGAGGTGATCACCAGGCAGTCGGTCGCCATCGCCTCCATGACCGAGATGCAGGCCAGTTCCGGGAAGGTATTGGGGTAGGCCATGACGTCGGCCTCGCGGTAGGCCTGGGCCAGTTCGGCCTGGCCGACAGAACCATGATACTCGGCGCCCTCGATGGCGCGGCAGAGCGAGTAGAGCACTTGGTACTGGTCATCGGCGCCGCGCATCTGGTAGACGCCCATCGACGAGAACACCTTAAGCCGGCAGCCGGGCACCGCTTCGCGGATCGTCGGAAAGGCGGAGAGCAGCACGTCGAGGCCGCGGAACGGCGTGCTCGAATAGACTAGCACCGGCGGCTCGCCCGACTCGAAGAAGCGTGGCGTCGTGGGTAGGTCCTGGAACATCGGCGCGATGGCGTTGCGTTTGACCGACATCTTGTTCTTAGGAATGCCGAAGGCCTTGTGATAGGTCTCCAGCGCCCAGTCGGTGACCTGGGCGTAGGCATCCCAGGCGGCGCGTTCGCCGGGAAGGCGCAGGTTCTGCACGGCGTGCTGCTCGACGTCGTGCTGGCACCACATGACCATGCGCTTGGTTACACCCCAGCTTCGCATTTCGGAGCCGATGGCGCCGTTGAGCACGATGATCACGTCGAAGCGGTTGAGGTAGTCGGCCTTGATGCCGGCGTCGAAGCCGGGACACTCGACGCCGGCGTAGGTGCCGGGCGTTTCGATACGGTTGACCAGTGCCACCTCGTGGCCGTTCTTCGCCAGGTTGGCGCTCAGATAACAGAGGCCGGACTGCGAGCCGCCGAGCGGCCGCTGGCGCGGCGTTTCCGGCGAATAATCCCACGGGATCGGATCGAAGAAGGCGATCTTCATGACG
>JAYNJY010000054.1:11257-14012 GCA_038110665.1 Rhodospirillaceae bacterium
CGCTGCCGACCACGCTGCCGACCTCGCTGCCGACCACGCTGCCGACTCCGCTGCCGACCACGCTGCCGACGCGGCGTCGCGCGCGGCGTGCTGCGCTGGCTGCGCCTCGGGGGGGGGGTCGGCGTCGGGCGGGGGGGGTCAGAAATGGCGGATCACGTCCGGTTTGTCGGACTCCGGGGGCTGGCTGTCGTGGCGTTCCCTGATGTCGAGGGTAAACAGGCCGACGGCGACGAGGGTAATGGCGATGCCGATCACCTGTACCCGGCGGCTTTGGCGGAACACCGGCGGCGGCGGCGCGTCGATGAACACCTCCTGGGCTGGCCCGATGCCTTGTTCGCGCCGCCGGGTCTCGAAGTAGCTGCCGCCGATCTCGTTGAAGCCCTTGTCGAGGCTACCGTATTCGGCAGCGAGCGGGACGAACAGCGCGACCAGCAACAGGAGCGTGGCGATGCCGGCCCAGAGCGGCGTGTGCGACGGTGTGAACGCGAAGCCGGTATAGCCGGCGCCGGCGAGGACGCCGGTTACGTTGATCACCCGCAGCCAGCGCACGGTCCCGGCCCTCCGCCTAGCGTTCCAGTCCGAGCGTCAGCCAGCCGTCGCGCACGCGCCAGTGGCGGAGCTTGAGCCCGTGCGCCTGGTGTGCGGCGAGCACGCGGCGGCCGTCGCGTTCGACCAAGCCGGAAAGCACCGCCATGCCGCCGTATTGCAGGTGGTGCGCCAGGTCGCCGGCCATGGCGATCAACGGCCTCGCCAGGATGTTGGCGACGATAAGGTCGAACGGTGCCTTCTTGGCGATGGCCGGGGCCCGATAGCCGGGCGCGGTGATCGCGGCGACCAGCGGACCGACGTCGTTCTTGTGCGCGTTCATGGCGCTCACTCGCGCGGCCTCGTCGTCCAGGTCGCTGGCCAACACAGGCACGCGGAACAGCTTGGCCATGGCGATCGACAGAATGCCCGAGCCGCAGCCCAGGTCGAGCGGTCGGAGGAAACGGCGGCGCTTGGCGAGCAACTGCAGCAGTTCCAGGCAGCCCGCCGTCGAGGCGTGCTCGCCCGAGCCGAAGGCGGTGCCGGGATCGAGATGGATCGGGATGCTCGTCGGCGGTGGCGTCTCGTCCACGTGCGAACCGTGTATGAAGAAGCGGCCGATCTTGACCGGCGGGAAGGCGGCCTGGTTCTCCGCCACCCAGTCGCGCGGTGCCACCAGCTCGAAGCGGGGTTCGGCCAGCGGCGCCGCGCCGGCTTTGCGGCAGGCCTTGGCGATGCGGCCGGCGACGGCGTCGCGGTCGGGCTCGGCGCTGGCGAAGCCCTCGACTCGCCAACGGCCCGAATCGATCGGATCCTCGAACATGCCGACCGCCGCGCTGATGCCTTCCATGACCTCGGCGACGGCGTCGAGCGCCGCCGCCGGCACGCGCGCCTCAATCCGCCACAGGAAGGGACGCGTTTCCGTCATGTCGGCTCGACGAAGCTGCTCATCACTTTCTTGGTGCCGGCTTTCTCGAACTCGATCTGCAGCTTCTCGCCGTCGATGGCAATGATCCGGCCGTAGCCGAATTTCTGGTGGAAGATGCGCTCGCCGGTGGCGAAGTCGGCCTTGGCCTCGCGCGCTTGCGAGCGCCAGTCGGTATCCTCGAGCTGAATCGCCCGGCCCTTGCGCCGCCGCGGTCGCCAGGCACCGAAATCGCCATTTTCGAGGCCGCCGCCGGTTCCAAATCCACCCCCGAAGCCACCCAGCTTGCGCTCATAGACGCCGGGCTGGCTTTCCAGTTCGATGTTGGCGTCGGGCAACTCGTCGATGAAGCGCGACGGCACAGCGCTCTGCCAGTTGCCGTAGACGCGACGGTTGGCGGCGAACGAGATCAGCGCGCGTTTGCGCGCCCGGGTCAGGCCGACGTAGGCGAGGCGGCGTTCCTCCTCGAGCCCGCCGGTGCCGCCGTCATCGAGCGCGCGTTGGTGCGGGAACAGGCCTTCCTCCCAGCCGGGCAGGAACACGGTGTCGAATTCGAGGCCCTTGGCGCCGTGCAGCGTCATTAGGTTGACCTTGTCCTCGACCAGCGAATCCTCGTTCTCCATGACCAGGCTGACGTGTTCGAGAAAGGCGGCGAGCGAGTCGAAATCCTCGAGCGCGACGACCAGTTCCTTGAGGTTGTCGATGCGGCCCTGCGCTTCCGGCGCCTTCGACGTCTTCCACATCAGCATGTAACCCGATTCGTCGAGCACCGTCTCGGCCAGGTCGGTGTGCGTCGCCACCGCCATGAGCTGGCGCCAGCGCGCGAAGTCGCCGAGCAGGTCGCCGAGCGTCTTGCGTGCCGCCGGCCGGATCTCGTCGGTGTCGAGCAGCTTGGCGATGGCGCGCGTCAGCGACAACCCCTCCGCCCGTGCCAGGCCGTGCATGACCTGCAGCGTGGCGTCGCCGATGCCGCGTTTCGGCAGGTTGACGATGCGCTCGAAGGCAAGGTCGTCGTCGGGCTGGGCGACGACGCGGAGATAGGCTACGGCGTCGCGGATTTCCTGGCGCTCGTAGAAGCGTTGCCCGCCGATGACGCGATAGGGCAGGCCGAGCGTGATCAGGCGTTCCTCGAACTCGCGGGTCTGGAAGCCGGCGCGCACCAGCACCGCCATCTCGTTCAGCTTTTCGCCCCTGCCGTGCAGGCGTTCGATCTCGTCGCCGACGGCGCGGGCCTCCTCCTCGCCGTCCCAGACGCCGCGCACGCGCACCGGCTCGCCGTCACCGTCGCTGCCCTCGGTCCACAAC
>JAYNJY010000055.1:0-1589 GCA_038110665.1 Rhodospirillaceae bacterium
ATGTTGCGCAGATACGACGGCGGCAGCACGTCGCGCACCACGTAGCGGTCGAACAGTACGAGGTCGAATTCCTTGAGCTTGAGCTCGAATAGTTCACGTGTCGGGAAGGCGATCAGCGAAATCTCGTTGAGCGGCGTGAAGTCGTCCTTCTCGGGCGGCCGCAGGATGGTGAAATGCACGAGATCGACGGCCGGGTCCGCCTTCAAGAGGTTGCGCCAGATACGTTCGCCGGCGTGCGGCTGGCCGGACACCAACAGCACGCGAAGCCGGTCGCGCACGCCGTTGATGTTGACCAGGGTCTTGTTGTTGAGTGTCGAAAGCTCGCCGGCGATCGGTTCGACCTCGAGCGTCAGCACGCTCGGGCCGGCGTGGTCGAGCAGCACCTTGAACTGGTCGGCACGGCCGATCGGCACCTGCGCGATACCGAGCACCATGTCGCCGCGCTTCAGCGTGACCCGGGCGAGATCGCCGAGCCCCCCGCCGGCACGACGGCCGACGCGGTCCTCGACCCGGTAGACGATTACCGCTTCCTTACCGACAAGGCCATAAGCCGGCGCCTGCTCGACGACGATACGACGGTCGATTTCGTCGCGCCGGCCGGTCAGCAGCACGTGCACTGGCGCCGTCTTGGCGGTGGCATCGACGGCTTCGGGCGGCATGTCATGGACCTGGCCGTCGCCGACGATGATGACGCCGGCAAGCCTGTTCTGCGGCACGGTGCCGAGCGCGCGTTTCAGCGCCTGCATCATCAACGTGCCCTCGGCCTCGCTTGCGGCACCGGGCTTCGGCACCGTGTCGCGCACATCCGAGACGCGCAGTTCCATGTTGGTGAAGCGCTTGGCCTGGGCGCGAATATGTTCGAGCGCCGCGTCGGTCTGCTTGGCGCGGTCACCGACCGATTGGCTTGCGGTCCGGTCGACGAGCACAACCGCCACGTCCGACTGCGGCTCGCGGTCCTCGCGCATCCAACGCGGGTCGAGCAAGGCCGCGACCAGGATCAGGGTCGCGGCGAGGCGCCATGTCGCGCCGGCGGCGCCACGAACCAGCGCGATCAGCGCCATGACCACGCCGAGCCCGCCGATGGCGGCGATCGCCCAAAGCGGAAGCAGCGGATTGACGGCGAGTTCGCCGATCATTGGCCGAGCCTCCTGATGATCGCCGGCATGTGCACCTGGTCCGCCTTGTAGTTGCCGGTAAGCGTGTACATCACGAGGTTGATGCCGAAACGGAACGCCATCTCACGCTGGCGCTCACCGCCCGGCACCACGGCGAACATCGGGCGCTGGGCGTCGTCCATGGCCCAGGCGGCAGCCCAATCGTGCGAACCCGCGATCACCGGCGAGACGCCGTCGTTGACGCGCTCGCCGGCCTTTTCGACCCAGACGCCGCCGCCGGTCCAGCGGCCGGGGAACTCACGCAACAGGTAGAACGATCGGGTCAACACGTGGTCGGCGTCGACCGGCACCAGCGGCGGCAGCGAAAGCTGCTCCGCCAGCCGCCGGAAGCCGGCGCCGCCGTCGTTCACCTGGTCGCGGGTGTCGAACAGGATGGTGCCGCCGTTGCGCAGGTATTCCCGCACGCGCTCGGCG
>JAYNJY010000055.1:1599-2144 GCA_038110665.1 Rhodospirillaceae bacterium
AATCGAGGTGTCGGCAAGAACCGGCCAGTAGATCAGCGGAAAGAACGCCAATGCGTCAGTCGCCGGATCGACCGCCTGGGGCATGCCGAGTTCGGCCGCCGTGCGGCGCCCGAGGATGGTGTTGAGGCCGGTCAGGCCGGCGCGGCTGATATTATCGACTTGGCGCTCGCCGGTCAGCACGTAAGCGAGGCGCGTTTCCAGGCTGTTGGCCATGGCGAACCCTTCCGGCCCGGAGCCGTAGCTCTGGGCCGGCATGCCGCGCGCCGGTACGTCGCGCGGCTGCTGTGCGAGAGCGGACGTCGACGCGATCATGGCGAACACCAGCATTGTGGCGACGCGGCGGAACCGCACCAGCCCGCGCATGCTGAGGCTGATCAGGGCGTCGAGCAGGAACAGGATCGCGCCCGCCGCCAGCAGCCACGGCCGAAGGTCGAGCGCGCCGCCACCGCCGTAAGCCTGCATGGTGACGCCGCCGGGCAAAGCCGATAGCGGCATCGCCGACGCCAGGCCGGCGCCGAGGTTGAGCGCCCGGCGCTGACGGACGT
>JAYNJY010000055.1:2154-13710 GCA_038110665.1 Rhodospirillaceae bacterium
ATAGAAACCCGGCGGATGGCCGGGACCGACCTTGCCGGCCTCCAGATCAGCGGCGCTGATCGCGGTGGCGCCGCCCGGCGGCGTGCCGAGCGTGCCGAACGCATCCAGGTTGGCGATCGGCGGCGCCGGGGCGCCGGCGGCGCCGGCACCGACGACGCCCTGCGAAAAATCGACCAGGCGGCGCAGCATGTCGACGAACAGGCCAGAAAACGAAAGATCGGCCCAGGTGCCGTCGGCCGTGGTGTGGACCAGCACGATCCAGCCCTCGCCCTTCTTTTCGGCGGTCACCAGGGGCGTGCCGTCGGCCAGCCGAGCCCAAGTCTTGGCGGCGAGATCGAGCGAGGGTTCGGCCAACACCTGGCGGCGGACGCGCACGTCCGGCGGCACGGCAATGCCGTGGAACGGACCGGTCTCGGGGAATGGCGCCAGCGCCTCCGGCTTGCGCCACGACAGCGCGCCACCGATCACCCGGTTGCCGCGACGCAGCCGTACCGGCAGGAATTTGTCGTCGCCGCCGGCATCGCGCGCCAACCGCGGCCCGGCAAACCGCACCAGAATACCGCCCTTGTCGAGCCAGGCGGTGAGCGGCGCCTGCTCCTCCGGTGCCGGCGTGTCGCCGTCCGCCATGATCAGTACGGCGGTCGGGCGTTGCAACAAGTCGGGCACCGAGCCGCGCCGCACTTCCGTGAACGGCGCCAGTGCCTGCAGCAGGTAATGGTTGGGGTCGAGCAGCGGCTGTTCGGCGCCCTTGGCGGATCGAAGGATGAGTCCGACCGGCCGGCGGCGCCAGCGCTCGTCGACCAGGATGACGGCGGCGGCGCTTTCCGCCCCGGCGACCTCGAGGCGGGCAAGTCGGTTGCGAAGCTCCGCCGGCAATTCGAGCACCGCCTCGGCGCGCGCCGCATCGGCGGCGAACACCAGGGGCACCCGCGCCACCAGTTGGCCGTCCTCGTCGAGGCCACGCACGGAAATGCCGCGCGCCGGCAGCCCGGCACCGGCACCCGCCGGACGTTCCGCGACCAGCATCAGTTCGCCGCCGGTGTTACGCGGCGGCCGCAAGATCACGGGTGCGCGGGCCGGAGCATCGGCCAATACCTGCACGGCGCCGAACGGTCGCAATCGGCGCGTCAGTTCGGCCATGGACACCTCGGCCGGCCCGTCCTTGGCCTCGATGCCGTTGCTGAGCCAGATCACGTCGCCGGGCCGGCGTTCGGTGACCGCCGCCCAATCGAGCAACCTTTCGACGGCGGCGCGGCGCTCGGCATTCCAAGGCCGCGGCTGGAAACCCTCGACGGCACGGCGCGCATTGGCGCCGGTCATCAACTGGATGGCGGCAGGCTGCGCGCCCTCGGGCGGCGGCGCCGTCCGCACCACTACAACGGGCCGGCCGGTTCGTGCGGCATCTTCGATATAACCCAGCATGGCGGCGCGGCGTTGCGGCCAGCGGCCGGCCGCGGCCCAGTCGTCATCGACGACCAGATAGAGCGGGCCGGAACCGAACAACCGGTTTTCGGCGTCGAGCAAGGGTTGGGCGAGACCGGCGACGACCAGCGCCGCCATGGCGAGGCGCAGCAGCAGCAGCCACGGCGGTATCCGGACCGGACTTTCGCGGCGCGCCACCAGCCGGCGTAGCAACTCAAGCGGCGGGAACACCACGCGCGTCGGCACCGGCGGGCGCAACCGCAATAGCCACCAAATCAACGGCAGTGCCACCAGCCCGGCAAGAGCCCAGGGCGCGGCGACCGACAAAGCGCCGAGACCGATCATCGCCCTACCCCGCCATCGTCTGGGACAATTGCAGGTACAACGACATCAACGGGCCTTCCGGCGGATGATCGGTGTGGTGGCAGACATAAGTCCAGCCGACCCGCGTGGCGATGGCCTTGAGGCCGTCGCGGTGCCGCGCGAGTTCGAGCTGATAGGCCTCGCGCATGGAATCGACGTGCGGTATCAGCACCTCGCCCTCGGCTTCCGGCCCCTCGAACTGCACCCGGCCGCCATAGGGGAGTTGCTCTTCCGCCGGGTCCAGTACCTGCACCAGATGGCCGCGCACACCGCGCGCGGCGTAGGCGTCGACCACCGCTTTGACCTCGTCCAAGGGCGAAAGCAGATCGCCGATGATCACCAGGCGCGCATAGCGCGGCAGCAGGTCGATGGCGGGCAGGCTCGCCTCGCGCGCGCGGCTGCTGCGCAGCATCGACCACAGCCGGTGCATGACCGAGCGGCTCGACGACGGAAACATGCCGCTTTCCAGGAGCGCCGTGCGCTCGCCGCCGCGCACCAGCAGGGAGGCCAGCGCCAGCAAAAGCAGTTCGGCGCGACGGCGCTTGTTCTCGCGGTCCGGATGGGCGGTGAATCCCATGGAGGGCGAGGCATCACGCCATAGCCATATGCTCTGCGCCGCTTCCCACTCGGTCTCGCGCACGTAGAGCGGATCGGCGCGGGCCGAGCGGCGCCAGTCGATGCGTTGTACCGCATCGCCGAATTCGTAGCGGCGGAACTGCCAGAAGGTCTCGCCCTGGCCAACCCGCCGGCGCCCGTGCACGCCCTGGGAAACCGTCGAGGCGACCCGTTCGGCGGCGACCAGCAGCGGTGGCAGCCCCGCACCGAGCGCCTCGGCGCGGTGATGGGTGTCTTGCTTGGCTCCAGGGCTGGAGAAAATCGCCGACATTGAGGCTCGCCACCTGTCTCGACTGGGTCGACTTACGCAATCCGCTCGCAGAGATGATCGATGATCGAACCGAGCGTGACCCCCTCGGCGCGGGCCGCGAAAGTCAGCGCCATGCGATGGCGCAGTACCGGATGGGCCAGCGCCAGCACGTCGTCGACGCTCGGCGCGAGGCGTCCTTGCAGCACGGCGCGGGCACGCACCGCGAGCATCAGCGCCTGGCTGGCGCGCGGACCGGGGCCCCATGAGACGTGGTCGCGGACCATCTCGATATCGCTCGATTCCGGCCGGCCGGCGCGGACCAGGTCGAGGATCGCGTCGGCGACGCTCTCGCCGACCGGGACCTGACGGACTAGGCGCTGGCCCGCCATCAAAGCCGCCGGATCCATGACTTGCTTGGGCTTGCCGTCGTGGATGCCGGTGGTGTTGACCAGGATCTCGCGTTCGGCGGCAAGGTCCGGATAGGTGACGTCGACCTGCATCAGGAAGCGGTCGAGCTGAGCTTCCGGCAACGGATAGGTGCCTTCCTGCTCGAGCGGGTTCTGGGTCGCGAGCACATGGAAGGGTGTCGGCAGATGGTGATATTCGCCGGCCACGGATACCCGGTGCTCCTGCATGGCCTGCAGCAGCGCCGACTGGGTGCGGGGGCTGGCGCGGTTGATTTCGTCGGCCATCAGAAGCTGGCAGAACACCGGCCCCTTGATGAAGCGGAACGAGCGCCGGCCGGTCTCCGATTCCTCGAGCACTTCGGAGCCCAGGATGTCGGCCGGCATCAGGTCGGGGGTGAACTGGACGCGCGAACTGTGCAGTCCGAACACGGCACCCAAGGTTTCGACCAGTTTGGTCTTGCCGAGGCCGGGAACGCCGATCAGGAGCAGGTGTCCGCCCGCGAGCATCGTCACCAGCGTTTCGTCGATGACCGAATCCTGGCCGAAAATGAATCGGCCGACCGCGGCACGCGCCGCCGTCAGTTCGCCGCCGAGCTTGTCGAGGGCGTCGATCAGCGCCTCGGAATTGATTGCGGCTCCGGTTGCGCTATCTTTATCTTCGATTTGGGCGTTCACGCTCACGTTTGGTCTCCTGGGTATGAACGACGGCTTGATTCAGAGTCGTAGCATAGGATTATGGACAAAAATACGGCGAGCCTCACCAGTTTGTCCAAGGGCGTCGCGGCCAGCGGCCCGCCACCCGTGGGCATTGACGTGACACCGCGCCAATCCGTTTTCGGCGATATCGGCATGCGCATCGACAGTGACGGCGTTTGGCACTATCGGGGAACCCCGATAAACCGGCGGCCGTTGGTCAATCTGTTCGCCTCCGTGCTGAAACGTGACGACGCCGGCGCTTTCTGGCTGGTGACCCCGGCCGAAATCGCCCCGGTCACGGTCGATGACGCTCCGTTCATGGCAATCGATCTTACCGTCGAGGGCAGCGGGCGGGAACAATCAGTCCGGTTGCATACCAATGTCGATACCTCGGTGGTGATGTCTGCCGCACATCCCTTGAAAGTCGTCGAAGACCCGGCCACGGGTGAACCGAGGCCCTATGTGGTGCTCGACGGCGGCTTGGAAGCCAAGCTTTCACGTCCAGTCTACTATGATTTGGTCGCATTGGGTGTCGAAGAAAAGAGGAACGGCGATCAAATGTTCGGCATTTGGAGCGCGGGCGTGTACCATGTCCTGGGATCAGCCGGGGAATGACGGAGAATCAAGAGAAATGACCCCGGATTGGATCATCGAGACTTTTCAGGCCCGCCAGGACCGCTCCAAGGGACGCGGCGACCATGACCTGAACCCCGGCATGAAGCCGCCGGACCGATTGACGCCGGCAGCGGTGCTGATCCCGTTGGTAGCGCGCGACAGAGGTACGACTCTGCTTTTGACCCAGCGTTCAAACCATCTGGCGCATCACCCGGGCCAGGTCAGTTTCCCGGGCGGCCATGTCGACGCCACCGATGGCTCGCCAGAGGATACCGCGCTCAGGGAGACCGAGGAGGAAGTCGGCATCGACCGCCGCCACATCCGCGTCATCGGCCGGCTCGCCGACTATTGGACGCGCACGGGTTTCGCCGTTGCCCCCATCGTCGGCGTGGTGACGCCGCCGTTCGACGTCTCGCCCGACCCGGACGAGGTCGCCGAGGTCTTCGAGGTGCCCATGGATTTTCTCATGGACCCCGCCAACCACGAACGCCACAGCCGCGAATATCAGGGCACGACACGGCATTTCTACGCAATGCCCTACAACGGCTTCTACATCTGGGGCGCGACCGCCGGCATGCTGGTCGACCTCTACAACGTACTGTTGGGCGAATGAGCCGGATCCTTCTGCAATACCTGTTGCCGCTGCTCGGGCCGCTGACGCTCTATCTGCTCTACATGGCGTTCGCGCGCCAGCGCGCCGCCAAGGCGGGCGACGACATCCCGGCGATCGAGCGCGGCCATGTGTTCTGGTCGATCATCGCCGGTTTCGTCCTGATGATGGCCGGCCTAGGCTTCCTGGCGCTGACTTGGGGCGAGGCGCCTGGCAGCGGGCAGTACCAGGCGCCAAGGCTCGAGGACGGTCGCGTGGTGCCGCCCCAGTTCAAGTAAACCGAAGTTCGGCAGGGCGGACGCCCGTGCTAAATTGACGCCATGGTCTCTTTGAACGCCAGTACTGAGCCGCAAGGCGACCTCGGCCCGCAGCCCTGGCTCGCGGCCGCGGCGACGCGCGCGGTGATGGCGGCGCTGACGGTGGACGGCGCCGACGTGCGTTTCGTCGGCGGCTGTGTTCGCGACGCCCTGGCGAAACGCCCCGTCGGCGACATCGACATCGCCACGCCGGATATGCCGGAACGGGTCATCGAACTGCTCGAACAGGCCGGCATCAAGGCGGTACCGACCGGCCTCAAGCACGGCACGGTGACCGCCGTCGCCGACGGCACGCCGTTCGAGGTGACGACGCTCCGTCGCGACACCGAAACCGACGGCCGTCATACCAAGGTCGCTTTCACCGACGACTGGGTCGCCGACGCGGAAAGGCGCGATTTCACCATCAACGCCATGAGCGCCTCACCCTCCGGCGCGGTCTACGACTACAACGACGGTATCGCCGACTTGGCACACGGCCGCGTACGCTTCATCGGCCGCGCCGAGAGCCGCATCGAGGAGGACTACCTCCGCATTCTCCGCTTTTTCCGCTTCTACGGCGCATACGGGCGACCGCCGATCGACCGCGAGGCCCTCGCCGCCTGCCGCTTGCACGCGCAGGATATCCAGCGCCTGTCGGCCGAACGCATCCGCGTGGAATTTTTGAAGATTCTCCTGGTGCCCGATCCGGCGGATATCCTGATCCACATGAAGGGCACCGGCGTGCTCGACATGATTGTGTCCGAGGCCGCTGAAATCCCGTGCCTGCGCATGCTCAACTGGCTTGAGACACGGGCCATCAACGTCAAGGGCGTCGAACCCGACGCGATCCGGCGCCTGGCCGCGCTGATCGGCGCCGACGAGGCCGAGGCGGCAGCCGTCGGCGTGGCCGAGCGGCTGAAACTCTCCAACGCCGAGCGTACCCGCCTGATCGACATGGCGGCACCAACGATCACGGTCGACGCCAATTTGGACGAGGACGAGGCGACCCGCGCCCTGCGGCGGATCGGCACCGAACGGACCCGCGACCTGGGGCTGCTCTCATGGGCCCGCGAGCTGACCCGGCAGGCCCGGCTCGAACGCGGCCGCACCGGCACCTACATTGCGCTCATGGAGCTATGCGCCAACTGGTCCCCCCCGGTGTTTCCCTTGAACGGCGAGGACGTGCTAGCTTTGGGCATCGACCCAGGGCCGGATGTGGGCCAACTGCTCGAGAAGGTCGAGGAGTGGTGGGAAAACGGGGGCTACCGGGCAAGTAGGCAACAATGCCTCGACCGGTTGTTCAGGGAGGCAGAAGCGATCAAATGACGACCATCAGGATTTGCTTCGTCGGTGACAGCCTCGTGCTTGGCACCAACGACGAAGCCTACTTGGGCTGGCCGGGCCGGCTCTGCCGCGAGGCGCGCGCCGCCGGCCACGACATCAGCCTCTACAACCTGGGCATCCGGGCCGAGACCTCGGAGCAGATCGCGCCGCGCTGGCGCGCCGAATGCGCGCCGCGTATCCCGGACGTGCACCCGGGCGCGCTGGTGTTTTCGTTCGGCGCCAACGACTGCGCCGAGATCGTCGGTCAGGGCCGGCGCGTCTCGCTCGAGCGTTCCGCCGCTATCGCCAAGACCATGATGACCGAGGCCAAGGCGTGGAAGAAGACGCTCTGGATCGGTCCACCGCCGGTCGACGACAGCCGCCAGCCGTTCCGCGCCAGCGCTGACGTCTCCTACCACTTTGGTTCAGAGCGGGTCGCGGAACTGAACGCGACCTACACGGAAATCGCCGCCGAACTCGGCATCCCCTATCTCGACATGTACGAACGACTGGCCGAAGACCCCGCCTGGCCCAGCATGTACGAGGACAAGGACGGCGTCCATCCCATCGCCGCCGGCTATTCGGTCATGGCCGAACACATCGCCGCCTGGCCGGCATGGCAGGCCTGGTTCGATTGATCGCATGATCCGCCTACGCGCCCCACTCGCACTGCTGGTCGCGTCGCTGTTTCCAATCGCGCCGGCAGCGGCGGCCGACGACTGTGCCTTCGCCGCGCCGGTCTGCGCGACGCGCGGCGCCGTCTTCCGCATCGCCGCCTTCGATCCGGTCGCCAGTGCCGTCCGCATCGGCCCCAGGACGCTGGTGACGGCGCGTCATGCCGTCGCCGACGCGAAGACCGTCGAGGTCGAGATCGCGAAAGGACGCAAGATCGCGGCGACGCCGGTTCCGAGCGATTACGGCGGCGACGTGCAACTGCTCGACGCGCCGGACCTGCCCAAGGGGCCGAACCTCGTTCCGACGTCGGACGCCACCACCCGCGCCGGCGAGATTTTCAGTATCGGCGTCGATGTCGGCCGGCGTGCTGTCCGCGTTTATCCGCCCGGCAAGGTCGTCTTCCCACCCGCCGCCGGCCACCCGCTCGCACGCATTCATCACGACGCCCACAGCCAGCCCGGCAACAGCGGCGGTGCCCTGGTCGATGCCAAGGGCCGGCTCGTCGGCATCATCGCATCCGGCGGCGAGGGCCGCTTCGAGGCGATCCCGGCCGCGGCACTCGCGCAGCTCAGCGCCGCGAGCGGTCCAGATCACGCCGCCGCCAGCGCCGAAATCGGCGCCGCCATTCGAATCTGCACCCTCAATCTGGAAGGGCTGCGCTCTAACCGCGAACACCGCCTCGCCAACGACAAGGCCCAGGCGATCGAGACCTCGTGCCGACGCAGCCGGAATCGCCAACTCTCAGACCTCGCCGCCCAGGCGCTGGGCATGCGCGGCCACGCCCTCCAGTCGATCAAGCTGTTCGAACGTGCGCTTGCCGAAGACCCCAACGCCGCCAACAGCCGCATCGGCCTCGTCGTCAGCCTCGTCATCGCCGGCCGCCATGAGGATGCCGTCGGCAACATTCGTTGGCTCATGGACCATGGCGTCGACGACCTGCAGGTGCTGCGCCTCGGCATTCAGGCCGGCGTCTGGGGCGGTGACCGGGCGCTCGCCGAGCGCGCACTCGCGCGGCTCAAGCAGATCAACCCGCAGATGGCGCCGACGGCGGAGCGCTTCCTCGCCAACCCGCCGCCCCGGCCAAAGCCTCGCCAGGCGCAATAGCGGCGCCTTCAACCGTCGTCGAGCGGGTTGGCGATCCAGCCGAACCGGACCACCGCGCCACCCCGCATCAAGGGCGGCGCAGCGCGCTTCTTGATCGCCGCGATCAGTTCGGCGGCGTGCCAATCGGGATGGCGCGCCTTCAGGCGGGCGGCGAGCGCGGCGAGGCGTGGCACGGCGAAACTCGACCCGGACGCCTTGCCGCCGGCGCCACGGTGATCGGTGACCGCGACACCCTCGCCCGGAACCATGACGTCGACGCCGTTGGCGCCCCAGTTGGAGCCCGCCGCCAGGCGGCCGAAGGCGTCGGCGGAGGTCACCACCAGCATGTTGGCGAGGTCAAGGGCGGCGGGGTAGACGGGCACGGCATCGATGTCGCGGCCGTCGTTACCGGCGGAGACGACGAACAGCAGCTTCGGATGACGCGCCGCCGCCTCGGCGAAGGCCCGCCAGTCGGCGCGCCTGTTCGAGCCCATCGGCACCATGACGACGGCGGCACCGGCAGCGGCGGCGGCATCGACGAGCGCGGCCATGCGGGTCATGTCGGGACGCGGAAAACGGAACGGAACGAGGCTCGCGCCTGGCGCCTCGGTGAGCAAGATACTGGCCACGGCGGTGCCGTGACGCAGCGGAAAGAACGGGCTGCCCGACGGGTTGAAGTCGAACGGCCTGGGATCGTCGTCCCAGAAATCCCAGCCGAGGATGGCGCCGTCGGCCGTGCGCGCCAGCCTGCCGGCGACGGCGGGCAGCAGGTAATTGACGCCGCTGTCGATATGCGCGACACGCACGCCGCCCGGGTCGGCACCCGCCGGCACCGGCGGATCGAGCGGCTGCCAAGCGCCCTGGACGCGAAGATCCGGGCCGAGGTCGGCCAGCGCCCGGGCGCGGCCGGCGGCATCGCGATCGATGGCGCGGGCCAGCACCTGGGCGCAGTCGGCGGCGAGACGCGCCATCATCACAGGACGAAATGTCCCGGCAATGGCGACATCGGCCTGAAGTTCGTAGCCGTCGAGACGGTCGCCGCGTCGCCGTTCGGCAAGCGAGAGCCGGCCGCGCTGCGAGTCTTCGAGCGCCAACCAGCCGCGGCGGTCCGGCCCCGACACGCCACCGTAACCGAGGCGGGCCGCCAGTCCCCGCGCATCGGCGAGGCCGCCCGGACAGACTGCCGGGCGGGCCGCGTCGATCATCGCCCTGGCGACGGTCATCGGCTCGCCAGCACCGGCCGCGAACGGTGGCCACGTGAAGATGAACAAGCCGAGCGCGGCGGCGACCGCTTTCATCGTTTACTCCCTTTCCCGCCCCGGCGTCCTTGCCCCGGCGCCGGATTGCCGATAATAGGCTCGACCAGGCCGGTTGGGGAGCCCGCGTACGGTGTTGGACCAGATTCCATCATATGTGTTCGCGCTGATGTCGTCGTTTCTGTTCGCGCTCGGCGATCAGTTCCAGGCGCTCGGCTTGCAGGGCATGACCCGTCGTACCGGCGCCACCGTCAATATCGCGGCCTCCGCCATCGTCTTCTGGCTGCTCGCACCCTGGTTTCTCGACCCGTCGCTGTTCACCCACCCGGGCATCCTGTGGTTCATCCTGATCGGGCTCATTCGCCCCGCCCTTTCGGCGAACCTCGCCATCGCCGGCATCCACCACCTGGGTCCGACCCTGGCCGGCACCTTGACCTCCGTATCCCCCCTTTTCGGCGCCGCCTTCGGCATCTTCCTGCTCGGCGAGGTGTTGACCTGGCCGGTCGCGGTCGGCACCGCGGGGATCGTTTGCGCCATCGTTATGTTGGCCAGCGGCGGGCGACGAACCACTGCGACCTGGCCGGTTTGGGCGCTGTTGTTCCCGCTCGGCGCCGCCGCCGTGCGCTCGACCAGCCATGCCGTCACCAAGATCGGCATGCTGGAGATTCCCGATCCCTACTTCGCGGCACTGATCGCGTTTTCCATTTCCGCCGTGCTCACGCTCGGCGCCCAGCAATTCTCACCTAGTGCCGAACGGATCACGTTCAGGGGCGTCGGCGCAAGGTGGTTCTTTCTTGCCGGCACCGTTTTCGCCGCCTCGGTTTTATTGCTCAACCAGGCGCTGCTCACCGGCGACATCATCATCGTCGTGCCAATCATTGCGGCGGCGCCGGTGTTCACCATGCTGATGAGCTGGCTGGTGTTCCGACGCGAGAAGATCACGCCGCGCACGCTGCTCGCGCTCGCGCTGGTGCTGCCGTCGGTGGTGCTGATCGTCGCGCTCGGCCATCGCTGAACGGCGGCTTTCCAGCGTTGTTCCGTGAATTTTTTTGACCCGGGTCAGTTTTTGGTTGCCTCTACAGCCATAGATGGCAAATTCATTCTTTCGGTTCGTGGTTTTGAATAAGTGAGATCACGATCAACTTTGTTAAGTGGTGCAAATGCGAAGTTGTATGAGTTCCCGTTTGTTGGCTTGCGCGCTGTGCGTGACCGGCATGACGCCTTTCGGCGTGAGCCATGCGCTTGGTGCGGAACTGACCATCGACATCTCCGACTACCGATACCGCGAGGTGGAGAACGGTGAGTTCTTCATGCATGAGTCTTCGCCGCCGTTTCTTTCGGCCGGCGTTCGCGACTGGGACCGGCCGAAGGCGGATGGCGACTTCGGCGCAATGTATGCGGCGGAAATCGGCGGCGGCCGGACGGCCTATGACAGCCGAAACTCGGGTATGCAGAACAAACCATAATACAAAGGCCGCGTGGAGGGATACGTCGCCTATCGCTTCAACGAATTGTTCACGCCGTTCGCCGGTTTAGGTTTCCGCATCGTCTATGACGACAGTGGCGGCCAACACTCTGCGAATAGCGGGACCTTCTATGACCGTCGCAACATGTTCCTTTACGTGCCTGTCGGCGTCCGCGTCAATCCAATCAAGGACTTGAGCCTCAAGATTCAGGGCAACTACCTCCTCCGTGGTTGGCAAAAGTCCTACAATTCCGACACTTTTGATCAGTACCCGAATGCTCACAACACCCAGGACGAGGGTTGGGGCGTCGACGTCACAGTAAACTACCAGATGACGGATAAATGGTCCGCCTACAGCTTCTATCGCTACTGGAACATCGACCGCTCGGATAACGACTGCGGTAACGTGGTATTTAACGGGTTCGTCTGCTGGTGGGAGCCGGAAAACACCACCCAGGAAATCGGCGTCGGCGTAGCCTA
>JAYNJY010000056.1:0-2952 GCA_038110665.1 Rhodospirillaceae bacterium
GTCTGGTTGCAGGTTCGAGTCCTGCCGGGCCCACCACTTATTTCCCTGCGAACCGCCGCCCTGTCCCTTCTCAAAACCTAGATTCCCGTAGAAATCGTGGGCATTTGCCAGGGCAATTGCTATCTCCAATGCATGCTTACGATCCTTAAACTCATCACCGTCCAAATCGCCTTCGCTTTCAGGTCTTGGGCTGCGCTGCACGCCGAAAACGCGTTACTTCGTCACCAAGTCGATATCCTCCGGCGCGGCGCGCCGAAACGGGTTCAAATATCCAGAGCGGACCGTTGGATTTTCAAGCTGTTTTTGAAAATATGGGAGCGATCAGAGGATCTTATCACGATCGTCCATCCGGGGACGGTCGTTCGTTGGCACCGAGAGGGATTTCGTCTCTACTGGCGCTGGAAATCTCGCAACCGAAATGGCCGGCCAAGAATAACCCGTGAACTTAGAGCGCTCGTTCGGCGGATGAGCGCGGACAACCCATTGTGGGGCGCGCCGCGCATTCATGGAGAATTATTGAAGCTCGGTGTTGACATTAGCCAAGCCACCGTCTCGCGATACATGCCGAGGCGACCGACCAATCCGGATCAGACTTGGAAGACGTTTCTTCGGAACCACTTGTACTGCACAGCCGCCGTTGATTTCCTGCTCGTTCCGACGCTGACGTTTCGTGTGCTCTACGTCTTGGTCATCCTCGGTCACGGACGGCGAGAGTTACTCCATCTTGCCGTTACCTCCAACCCCTGTCCCTTCTCAAAATCTAGATTCCCGCAGAAATGCTGGGCATTTGTGATCGATATCGTTATCTCGACGGCATGATTGCCATCCTCAAAATCTTCGCTGCACAAGTCACCTTGTCGGTCAAATCTCGGGCGGCCTTACAGGCCGAGAATGCCTTGCTTCGTCACCAGATCGACATCCTCAGGCGACAGGCTCCCAAACGCATACGATGTTCGCGGGCCGAGCGCGCCATCATCAAGCTGTTCTTGAGGTTATGGCCACGCTCGGCCCGGTTCATATGCATCCTCCATCCAAAGACAGTCGTAAGATGGCACCAAGAAGGTTTCCGCCTCTATTGGCGTTGGAAATCCCGTGTTCGGCGCGGTCGCCCACGCACATCGAGTGAAATCAGAGCGCTTGTTCGGCAAATGAGTGGCGACAACCCGCTATGGGGCGCGCCAAGAATTCACGGCGAAATGTTGAAGCTCGGCTTCGACGTCAGCCAAGCCACCGTCTCGCGGTGCATGCCGAAACGATCCCCCAATCCAAATCAGTCTTGGAAAACGTTCCTCCGGAACCACCTGGACTGCACTGCCGCCATCGATTTTCTTGTCGTTCCCACGCTGACCTTTCGTATCCTGTATGTCCTTGTGATTCTCGGCCACGAACGACGGGAGTTACTCCGTCTTGCCGTCACCTCCAACCCGACCGCCGAGTGGACAGCCCGCCAAATCACTGAGGCATTTCCCTGGAACAGCGCCCCCAGATACATCATCCGCGACAATGACCGCAGCTATGGCCACATCTACGGTCGGCGACTGGCAGCAATGGGCATTCATGATTGCCCAATCGCACCTCGATCCCCCTGGCAGAATGGATTCGTTGAGCGCTTCATCGGCTCGCTCCGTCGAGAGTGCTTGGATCACGTCATCGTCAAAAATGAAAAGCATCTCCGGCGCATTCTCAAATCCTACTTGAGCTACTACAACCGATCGAGAACCCATCTGTCGCTGAACAAGGATTCACCGATGCCAAGACCAGTATCGACGACTTCTTCAGATCCCATCATTTCTATACCCGAGGTCGGAGGGTTGCATCATCGGTATGAACGTATGGCTGCGTGATGGCCATCATTTTCGTTGGAATCGGAATTATAAGATGGGTTAAGGATCACCCAGCTTGAGCTTGGCACAGGCACAGCGTAAATATCACGCACCGGGAAGCCAGTTCTAGCCCTGGCCAGCTGGAATAACGCCTCCAGTTTCCACCTCGGGCGCAGGGCCCAGCTTCTCTATCGTCCTTGTGATCAATCGAAACACCGACACATGGCTATTGACGGGATCGTTGTCCTTCTCGTTCTTCTCGCGGCACTGATGCACGCGACTTGGAACGCTTTCGTACGTTCCGGCAAAGACACCCTGCTATCGTTATTCGCGGTCAAGGCGCCGACCATCGTGATCGCCGGCGCCGCGCTCGTGGTGACAGGCTGGCCGGCCCTCGAGAGTCTGCCCTACCTGCTTACATCGGCGGCGATCAACTGCGCATACTTCTATTTCCTTGCGAGGGCCTATGAGGCCGGCGATCTCAGTGTTTGTTACCCGATCGCCCGCGGCACAGCCCCGGTGGTGGTAGCGATTATGTCGGCGACGGTGATCGGTGAAACTCCACCGATCACAGCGTACGTCGGCGTCGCTGTGGTTTCGCTCGGCATTCTTGTGCTCGCATGGCGCCGTTCCAAGTCTCTACCCAAGCCCGCCGGCATGGCCTGGGCATTGGCCGTCGGTCTGACCATCGCCAGCTACACTTTGACGGACGGCCTGGGAGCACGCCTCTCCAACAACCCGATCGGATATACTGCCGCCCTCAGCGCGGTCACTGGGATCCTGCTTTGCGCCACGGTCCTGTACCTGCGCGGGCAAAAGGCGGCCCTCGAGTCCTTGGCCAGCAGATGGAAGATCGGACTTATGGGTGGCCTGCTGATGTTCAGCGCCTATGGGTTGGTCATGTACGCTCTGACCAGGGCACCAGTGGCAAGCGTCTCCGCGCTCCGCGAGACCGGCGTTATCTTCGCGGCGATCATCGGTACCATCGTGTTCAAGGAACCGCTGGGTGTTCGGCGAGTCGTCGCGTCCGCCATTGTCGCGGCAGGTGTCGCCATTCTGGTCGCCGCGCGTTGATCGCATTGGGCATCGCACGAATGTATAAATGTTCGCTGTCTACCAACCAAATCAC
>JAYNJY010000056.1:2962-13695 GCA_038110665.1 Rhodospirillaceae bacterium
GTTATCGGCAGTATTGGGGAAAACATCGTGGACCGAAATCGATTCAAACCCGTCTCTGGCGCCGTCCTTCCGCGCTACGCGGGCGTCGCAACGTTTATGCGCTTGCCGTTGATCGAACTGCGCGACGCCGACGAGGTGGAAATCGCCTTGGTCGGCGTTCCCTGGGACGGCGGCACCACCAACAGAGCCGGCGCCCGCCATGGGCCCCGGCAAATGCGCGACATGTCAACCATGGTGAGAAGCGTCCATCACGTCAGCGGCACGATGCCGTTCGCGCTGGCAAATTGTGCCGACCTCGGCGACAGCGCGGTCAACCCCATCGACTTGATGGACAGCCTGGCCCGCATCGAGGCCTTCTTCCATGAAATCCACGAGCGCGGCATCGTCCCCCTCGCCGCCGGTGGCGACCACCTGGTCACCCTCCCGATCATGCGCGGACTGCGGGGCGAACAGCCTTTCGGGATGGTCCATTTCGACGCCCACACGGATACTTGGGACCGCTATTTCGGCGATTGCGCCTACACCCACGGAACGCCTTTCCGTCGCGCCATCGAAGAGGGCCTGCTCGACCCGAAACGCACCGTCCAAATCGGCATCCGGGGCGCGCTCTATTCGCCTGACGACAAGGAATGGGGGCTCTCCCAGGGCATCCGCGTGATCGAGATCGAGGAGGCGTGCGACCTCGGCCCCGACGGCGTCATCGCCGAAGCCCGGCGCGTCGTTGGCGACGGCCCGACCTACGTTAGTTTCGATGTCGACTCGCTAGACCCAGTCTACGCACCAGGCACCGGCACGCCCGAGATCGGCGGCCTCACCACGCTCGAGGCACAGCGGATGATCCGCGGCTTACGTGGCCTCAACCTCGTCGGCGGCGACGTCGTCGAGGTGGCACCGCCGTTCGATCCGAGCGGTGGCACCGCACATGCCGCCGTCACAATCATGTTCGAAATCCTTTGCATCCTCGCCGAAGCGGTCGCCGACCGGCAAGCTCGTTAACCCCTCGTGTTTGACACGCATCAAACCTATGTTTCGTTGATGCTTATTTTTCCAGGGCCTTTCCGGTGACAAGCTCAGACCAACGTATCGGCTCCAAGCCCCCAAAACGAACCCGTCTGAACCGAAATGAGTGCATCGCACCTGTTATCCCCCCCGACTTGAAGGCGCAGTGCATGGTCGAGCCAAACAATCGCGACACGATCCTGGTGGGCCTACTGACACATTGAGTAGAAATCATAGGAGTGATCCACATGTCTAAACACCCATGGTCCGTCGTTGGACGGATTCTTTCCACGGCGGCGGTCGGCATTACCATCGGCATTGGCGCGCACGCCGCAAAGGCCGGCGAGCTGACTATTTACGCCGCGATGGACGCCGACAAGCTGAAGAAGGCCGGCGACTTGTTCTCCAAGGCCTATCCGGACATCAAGGTGAACTGGGTTCGCGATTCCACAGGCATCGTCCATGCCCGTCTTATGGCGGAGAAGGACAATCCGCGCGCCGACGTGGTCTACGCCATGGCTGCGACCAGCATGCTGACCATGGACAAGCTCGGCATGTTCATTCCCTATACGCCTAAGGGCGTCGAAAAGCTCGACCCTCGCTACCGCGACAAGCAGCAGCCGAACCACTGGGTCGGCATCTACGGCTGGGCTGGCGCAATCTGCTTCAACACGGTCGAGGCTAAGAAGAAGGGCCTGCCGGCGCCTAAGACCTGGGCCGATTTGCTTAAGCCGGTCTACAAGGGTCAGGTGACCATGCCGAACCCGGCCTCGTCGGGCACCGGCTTCCTCGACGTCTCGGCCTGGATCCAGATCATGGGCGAGAAAAAAGCCTGGGCCTACATGGACAAGCTGCACGAGAACATCGCGTCGTATACCCATTCCGGATCGAAGCCCTGCAACCAAGCAGCGGCCGGTGAATACGTCGTCGGCGTTTCCTGGCCCTACCGTGGCGCCGCGCTCAAGGCCAAGGGCGCGCCGATCGACGTCATCATTCCGGAAGAAGGCATTGGCTGGGAAATGCAGGCCGTCGGAATCATGAAAGGGACTAAGAACCTTTCGGACGCCCAGAAGTTCTTGGATTGGTCGATCTCCGAGGCCGCCATGGGCTTCTACGCCGACACCGCTTCCGTAGTCGCGATCACCGCGATGAACAAGCCCCGCAAGTATTTCCCGGCAGAAGTGTTCACCCGGATGATCGACAACGACTTCGCCAAAATGGCGGTCGAAAAAGGCCGCATCATCGAAGAATGGCGCAAGCGCTACGAAGCCAAGTCCGAGCCGAAAAAGAAGAAGAGCTGATCTTTCTCCATCGTTGCACCCATCTAGCCGCCTTCCAATCCGGGAAGGCGGCTCATTTTTTGGCTCCGGCCCAGCGCTTCTTCAGTTGCCGAGGATGCGCTCCGATCCGATGAAGTCTTCCTGGTCGATCGTCTCAACGGCGCCTGGCCGCACCCGGCGGAGTTCGGCAACGGCCTGGTCCGGCGCCATGCCCGCCTCGACCAGTAATTTCGCGACGAAGGTTCCGGTCCGCCCAAGGCCGCCGGCACAATGCACGACGATCCGCCCGCGGTCGCCAGCGATTGCCCGGAATCGCGACCCGGCACGGCCCCAAGCCGCCGCGAAGGCCGGGCCCGGCGCCTGCATATCGGGAATGGGAAAATGGAACCACGCGAAGCGCCGTTCGCGCACCTCGTCGGCAAAACTAGGCACACCGAGCTTGGCGAACTCGGCATCCTCGACCAGTGTCACCAGGGCCGTTGCCCCCCATTGTTCAATGCGCTCCAGGTCCTGGCCCAAATCGCGCGTCCATTTGTTCCCCTTGGGGTCGACATGGTTGCGCCCGGGCATGTGGACCATGCCGAACACGGTGCCATCGAGGCTTTCGATACTGTCGATCTTCAGATCGCCGCAATATGGGTAGGTTGCAAACATCGCCGTCATACCCCTTTGGTGCGTTGCCGCCCGCTAAAACCGGGCCGGCGAGTAAGGTCGTGGATCGAACGGCGTCGGTCGCTCTGATATCATGGCGGCGAGCAAGGCGGCCGAACCGGGCGAGGCGGTCATGCCATAATGGCCGTGGCCGAAGTTGACGTAAAGCGAACCGAGGCCAGCCACCGGGCCGACCACGGGCAGACTGTCGGGAAGGCACGGGCGATGCCCCATCCATTCCTCGACACCGTCGCATTCGAGCGCCGGGAACATCCGGCGGGCGAGTTGGAGCGCCGCGCCGGACCGTCGGTAGTCGGGCGGCGCATCGAGGCCGGCGAACTCGACCGTACCGGCGAAACGCAATCCGTCGCGCATCGGTGAGGCGTAAATCTTTGCCTCGCTGGCGACGATCGGCAGCGCCGGGCGGATATTGGCACCCAGGACCGAAGCGTGGTAGCCGCGTTGCGTCTCCAGCGGTATGCCGATGCGGAATGGCGCCAGCAGGCGGTTGGACCAGGCGCCGGCGCATAGCACCACCTTATCGGCCGCCATCTCGCCCAATGTGGTGGCGACGCCGGTGACGACACCACCGGCATCGACGCGGAGCGCGTTTACCCGCGCCCGGAAGATGCGCCCACCTTGCGTGGCGAAGCGTTCCGCCAATGCCTCGACGAACAGGTGCGGCTGAATGACAAAACCGTGGTCGGGGAGCAAGACGCCCTGCACGAAATCATGAGACAGGTCCGGCGCGATCTGCCGCAGCCGGTCGGAATCGATCACCTCCTGGCGCACCCCGCGCGCCTGGCGCAGGTGCCAATCGAGGGATGCGTCCAGCGGCTTCTCTGAGGTGTAGGCCTGCAAAACTCCGGAGACCTCGAACAGATCCATGCCCACCGTGCCCTCGAGCAATGCCGAATAGCCGGCGATCACGTCGCGGTGCATGGCGTGCATGGCATCCGCCTTGTCATCGATTTTGCGGGCGTCGGCGGCCAACGCAAATCGGATCAGCCACGGCAAAACCCGAGGCAGGTATCGCGCCCGGATGTGCAGCGGGCCGAGCGGATCGAGCAACCAGCCAGGAATCTGGCGCAGCTGCCCCGGCACCGACAGCGGCGTGCAGCTGCCAGCGCTGAGCGAGCCGGCATTGCCGTGGGAGCAACCCGACCCTGGCGGGTTGCAGTCGACGAGGATAACGTCGTGGCCGTCACGCAGCAGCATGATCGCGGCCGTGGTCCCGACGATCCCGGCGCCGACGACGATGATCTTCATGTTCGCTCTCGGCTCGCGTTCAGCGCATGCGCCATTGCTGGACATGCTTGAGGATGACGCGGGAAACCAGGAGGTGAAGCAGACGCACCACCACGCAGGCATAGACAATGAGCATCGCCATCGCGGCGGCGGACGCTTGCTCGCCCAGTTCATCCATGTGAATGGCGGCGATAGAGGCGACCTTCGTGTCCGGCCCATAGATGAAGATCACACCGGAAACCGTCGTCATCGTCGCCAGGAACAGGTAGATCGCGATATCCAGGATCGCCGGCAAGCAGAGCGGCACCGTGACGCGAAAGAACATCCGGATCGCCGAGATCTTCATCGAAGCCGAAACCGATTCAAAGGCCGAGTCCAGTTGTTTCAGGCTTGCGGTCGCGGTCAAGTGGGTGACCGTGTAGAAGTGGATGATGGTGCTGACGACGATGATTGTCATCCCGCCATAGAGGAACCCGAGTGGATTGTCCGGGTGGTTAATGAACATCAGATGCGAGAGGCCGAGTACTAGACCGGGAATTGCCATTGGCATCAACGCCATCAGTTGCACCACCTGCCGGATGCCCCGGTCACGGCGCGATTTCTCGACGACGTAGGCGCCGACGAAGATAATGGCGGTCCCGAAGATGGAGACCAGCGTCGCCGCCTTCAGCGAGTTATAGAAATTCTCCCAGCCGACGCCAGCCGCGTCGAAGACGTAGTTATCGAAGGTGAGTTCCAGATTGTAGGGCCAAAACTTCACCAGCGCCGCGAATTGCGCCATGCCCAGCACGGCTAGCGTGAAAACCGTGATCGTCAGGCAAAATGCAAACATGGCGTAGTCGATGATCGGCGATTTCTTCGGCACATAAGGCACCGAGCGCGCGGTCAGGCTGGAATGCTGCTTTCGCGTCAGCACCCGGTCGATGGCGAAGGCGATAACCGCCGGGATCAGCAACAGTACCGAAACTACGGCTCCCATCTCGAAGTTTTGCTGACCTACGACCTCCTTGTAGATGTCGGTTGCGAGCACGTTGTAATTACCGCCAATGATCTTGGGCACGCCGAAATCAGTCAGAACCAGGATAAATGCAACGATGGCAGCGCTAATCAGCCCATAGCGGGCTCCAGGTAAGGTCACCGTGATAAAGGTCTTCACCCGCCCAGCCTTGAGCGAGGCAGCAGCCTCGTAGAGGCGCCCGTCAGCAAGCGCCAATGCCGTCATAATTATCAGTATGACGTGCGGGAAGGTACATAACACCGAGCCGAAAATGATTCCGATCGGACCATAGATCGAATGACCGAATAGCAGTTCCTTGAGAACCCCCTGATTGCCGAACCAGTAGACCAGAGCGATGGCTTTGACCACGGATGGGCTGAGCAGCGGGATGAACGCCATCACCTTGAAGAAGCTCTTGAACGGCATCTGGGTGCGGGTTAGGGCGTAAGCGTACACGAAAGCAATGACCGTGACGATGGCGGCGCTGGTGCCAGCGACGAAGAAGCTGTTGCCGACCGATTGGAACAAAGCCGGCGTGGTGAAATAGTGATGGTAGTTCTTGAATCCGATAAAAGCGTCCGACGCGTCGTGGAAGCTTCGCGACGTCAGCATGTAGAGCGGCACGATTAGGATGAAGAGGAAAGCGGCGACGAAGCCCCACAACAGGCAACGCATCAACCATTCGTCGCGATCGAGACGCTGGCGGCCGATGGCCAGCCCCACGACCGGAGCGCCGCCCCGGTTCACGGCTGCCCCACGGGTTCGAACAAAAGGATGTTCTCCGGCGCCACGTGCAGGAACACCGTGGCGCCTGGGATGGCAATGGCGCTCGCATCGCTACCCTTGCGCAAGTCGACGGTGACCTCGACCGCATCCAGACCGTCGAGCCGGACCAATACCCGCTCGAACGCACCCAGGTGCTCGACCACATCCACCGTCGCGGGCAGCGCATCGCCGTCAATGGCGGAGTTGGCAAGCAGTACATCCTCCGGCCTAAATGCGCAATCTACCGGCGCACCCACACCCCGACCCTTGGTGTCGCACGCAAGCCCGGAGCCGCCCAACACGACACGCCCGCGATCCTCGACGGTGGCCGGAACGAAATTCATGATACCGATGAAGTCGGCAATGAAACGAGTTTTGGGAGAGTCGTAAATCTCGCGCGGCGTACCGATCTGTTCGAGCCGGCCGCTCCGCATGACCAACACCCGGTCGGCCATGCTCTGCGCCTCTTCCTGGTCGTGGGTCACCATGATAGTGGTAACGCCGAGCGCCTTTTGCAGGTTCTTTATCTCGTGGCGCAGGTGGGTGCGAACCTTGGCATCCAGCGCCGACAACGGCTCATCCAGCAACAAAAGACCCGGCGCCGTGGTTAGCGCACGAACGAGCGCGATGCGTTGCTGCTCGCCGCCGGAAAGTTGCGCCGGATACTTGGGCTTGTGCCGGGTCATGCCGACCAGTTCCAGCAACTCCTCGGCACGCGCCATGCCCTTGGCACGGTCGACCTTGGCGTTGGCAAGGCCGTAACATACGTTTTGCCAGACTGTCAGATTGGGAAACAGCGCGTAGGATTGGAAGACAATTCCAAAGTCGCGCTTCGACACCGGTTCAGTGGAGATGTCGATGCCGTTCTGGGAGATGGTCCCGGCGCTTTGTTCCTCAAGACCAGAGATGCAGCGCAACAGCGTGGTCTTACCGCAGCCGGACGGCCCCAAGAAGCAAATGAACTCGCCTTCGTAGATCTCGAAGGACACGTCACGGAGGGCGGCGAAATCGCCGTAGTGTTTGGAGATGTGGTCGACCTTCAGGTAAGGCGCGCGCTCTGTCATGCTCAAGCATCCTGCCAATCGCTGTCGATCGAATCCGTCCGGAGTGAAAGGATCGGATCTCCATGCATCCGTCACGAACAAACGCCGGCTTGAAGATTTCCGCCAGTGCACGCCCAATCTATTCGCAGGCGCACAATGCGTCCGGTTCAGCTCTTGCAAACTTGGCATGGCCATATGTGATGAAAAATCCTGATTCTCAGACGCTTGCGTCGATTAAGGGCAACCCTTTTTATTGCGAATGCGAATTTGTGGTGATGAGTTCATTGTCATCGGTTAAAATGTGACAGTTTTATTACGATTTTTATGATGGCGAGAGGTGGACCATCTTGCGCGGCGACAAAGTCTCGGTCCCGCAATTGGCCGATGTCGATATCCGATTGTTGAGGGTGTTCCGGGCCGTCACCGAACACAACGGTTTCACCAACGCTGAATCATTTCTCAATATCGGCCGTTCAACGATCAGTGCCCAGATGTCGACCTTAGAAGGACGTCTAGGCCTGCGGCTCTGCGAACGCGGCCCAGGCGGCTTCAAGCTGACCGAGGAGGGCCGCGAGATTTACGCCGCCTCGACGCGCCTGTTCGCCGCCATGAACGAGTTCCGCATCGAGGTCAGCAAGGCGCACGGCAACCGCTACATTAGTTGCGGCATGGTCGACAACACCATTTGCGATCCGCTAACACCGGTGATTGGTGCGCTTGGCCGTTACGCCCGGCGTGCCGACAATGTCAACATTCGCATCTATCACTTGTCGCCCGACGAAATCGAGGATCGGATCGAGCGGGGCCGCATCGATATTGGCATTATTCCGCTGCACGAACGACGCCCGGGATTGATCTACGTTCCACTATACAAGGAACGCAACCTGCTCTATTGCGGTTCGGGCCACCCGTGTTTCCGTGCCGACAAAGGCAATGGCGCGGGAAACCTGGATCTGTCCAGTCTGCGCCACGTGCTACATGGCTACAAGCACACGCCACTGGAGCAGGCATCCAACTTCGGCTTCACCCGGGACGCGACCGCGTTCAGCGTCGAGGGCATCGCCATGATGATCCTGACCGGGCAGTTCCTCGGATTCCTACCCCAATGCTACGCACAGCGCTGGGTCGACTGCGGTGAGATGAAGGCCATCGATACCGATCTGTACTACTTCAACGCCGAGATTGTCGCCGCCTACCAGCGCGGCGGTGACGGCAACGCTGTGGTCAAGGGACTACTCGACGAGCTAATAGCGACGTTGCCCTATGAAGAGACGGTGGCCCCACTCGAGAACAGCGTCGAACAGTCACCCTGATCTTGCCCCCACCAAACCCTTTATCGCTCAAAAACTCTCTGATACGTCGCCGCTATTTCCTGATCGCGTCCCCAGAATTCTCTACTATCTATATAGGGAATTTGGCTAAATCGGGTCTTCCCTTCGCAGCCGATTTTAACTTAAAACTTGGCATCGTTCGTGGGTGCAGGGCACCCCGGAAAGCCCGCAGTCGCAAGAAAGCAAGACATTAGAGCATACTTGGTGAAGGAGCCATTCCATGCCGTTCCAGGCATACGACAGGGCTGCCGCTTGGCAGGTCGATGACCTTGCCTGCGACAAGAGCTGGATTTATCCGATCGAAGATGCGGCCGCAGCGCAATTGGCGGCCGCCACCGAGCAGGCATTCGAACCTGACCGGCCCCTGTTTGAATATACCCAGGAGGATTTCGATTTTGGTCTGGCGCTCGAGACAATTCGCCGAGCCTTCAAGGAAGCCCACTTTGGCCGTGGTTTTTCCCTCGTGAAGGGACTGCCACGAGCGCGCCTAAGCGCTGAGCAGTTTCGTATTCTGGTATGGGGAATTGGACTGCATCTCGGGGTGGCGCGCCCGCAGGGAAAAGCCTCGCATTACATCTCCGAAGTCCGTGCGACGGGGAATGTCTACCGTGCGGCCGGCGGTCGCGGCTACAACACCAATTCCAGTTTGGATTTTCATGCCGACGGTTGTGATGTCGTCGCCTTGGCCTGCTTCAACAAGGCCAAGGCAGGCGGCCAAAGTATGGTGTCGAGCAGCGTGAGTGCCTGGGAGACCCTGCTTGCCGAGCGACCTGACCTGGCCGAGATCGCGACAGGCATATTTTATTTCAGCAGAAACCAGGAAGAAGCCCCGGGCGAGAATCCGTACTATGGCCAGCCCCTGTTCGATTTTGAATGCGGCCGCATTTTCGGAAAATGGAACCGGAACCGCGTCCGCACAGCCCAGGATATCGCCGGTGTCCCCCAGCTGACCGAAGCGCAACGGGAATGCACCGATCTTCTGGATGATATTCTGCGACGTCCCAACATCATGTTCACGATGTGGCTCGAACCCGGTGATCTTCAGTTCATGAACAATCACCTGATGCTGCATTCACGGACCGAGTTCGAGGATTTCGACGAACCTGAACGCCAGCGCTTGTTGTATCGCTTGTGGCTGGCGCCGCCGGATTCCGTGCTGCTGCCGGAAACATGGGCAGAGTATTTCCGATCAGTCACGCCGGGCAGTGTGCGTGGCGGCATCCGAGGGCATCGTCATGACGAAACATGCCGCGCGTTCGAAGCGCACCAAGCGAAGGCATTGGGTATGAACGTGCCGCCACCGAGGATAGATGTGCCCATCGCTGTTAAAGATTCAATCCGTTAAAATTTTCGCGGGATTGTTGCCACAGCGCCCTGATCGCCCCCCAAATATTTTCTGTTATCTACTTAGAGAGTTTTGAGAGTAAGTGGCAGAATACGGGATGGTCGGCACACAGCAAGCTGACGAGGCTTCAAACAAAAAGGTACGCCTAAATGTCGCTCGTTTGGCTGAATATGACGCAGGAAGAGTTGGACCGCGCCTACAACCAGGCTGACTACGCCCCCAATCGCGAACAGATACTCGCGCGCTATTCCAAAAACAGCGAGCTCATGCGCTCTCGTATCGGCGAACCGGAGCGCCTGCGTTACGGCGTGCCGGAAATCGAGGGGATTGATCTCTTCCGCACACACGGGAGAGTCGCGCCGGCGGTCATCGTCGTGCATGGTGGCGCATGGCGGTCCGGCTCGGCGAAACAATATGCGTATCTATCTGAAATTTTCATCAATGCCGGCGCGCATTGCCTGATCCCGGATTTCGACTGGGTGCAGGACAGGGCCGGAGATCTCATGCCGATCGCCGACCAGGTCGGGCGATCGATTGCCTGGATCTGCACGCATGCGGACGAGCTCAAGATCGATTCGAAACGCATCTTCCTCTGCGCGCATTCGTCTGGCTCGCACCTGGCTGCGTCGGTGTTGACGGGATACAAAGATCGGATCGCGGGCCTCGCGGACCACAGCATCAAGGCCGCACTTCTCTGTAGCGGTATGTACGATCTCAAGCCGGTGCGGATGTCGGCGCGGAGCAACTATGTCGCCTTCACCGACGAGAGCGAGCACCTCTTGAGTCCGATGCGGCATCTCGACAATTTAACGACGCCGCTGATCCTCGCGCACGGCACCCTCGAGACGCCGGAGTTTCAGCGCCAGACGGCTGATTTTGCGGCGGCGATCGAAAAGCACGGCATGTTGATCGAGGCAATCGTCGCAGAATACTGCAATCATTTCGAAATCCTGGAGACGCTTGCCAATCCATACGGCTTGCTAGGACGGGCGGCGCTTAGGATGATCGAGCAGACCTGATTTTGGATAGGGATAAAATATGGATATTCGTAAAATAGGGTTCTTCAAGGAAACA
>JAYNJY010000057.1:0-4829 GCA_038110665.1 Rhodospirillaceae bacterium
CGCCGACGCAGCGGTCGCCGACCTCGGAATGGACGGCATAGGCGAAGTCGACCGGCGTCGCGCCGTGCGGCAGGTTGATGAGATCGCCCCTCGGCGTGAAGCAGAACACCTGGTCGGAGAACATTTCGAGCTTGGTGTGCTCGAGGAATTCCTCCGGCCCGGCGGCATGTTCGAGGATTTCGAGCAACTCGCGCAGCCAGCGGTACTGCGGGCCTTCCTCGTCGGGAATGCCCTGCTTGTAGTTCCAGTGCGCGGCGACGCCGTACTCGGCGACCTCGTGCATGTGGCGGGTGCGGATCTGCAACTCGATGCGGTGGCGTTCCGGCCCGAACACGCCGGTATGCAGCGAGCGGTAACCGTTTGGCTTGGGCGTCGAGATGTAGTCCTTGAAGCGGCCGGGCACGACCGGATAGGCGCTGTGCCCGACGCCGAGCGTGCGGTAGCAGTCCTCGACGCCGTCGACGACGACGCGGAACGCCATGATGTCGGAGAGCTGTTCGAAGCCGACCTCGTTCTTCTGCATCTTGCGCCAGATCGAGTATGGCGTCTTCTCGCGGCCGCTGATCTCGGCGTTGATCTTGTGCACTTCCAGGAGCTGGCGCAGCTCGTCGATGATGCGGCCGATCAGGTCCTCGCCCTTGGAGCGCAGGAATTCGAGCCGGTTGAGGATCGACTGGCGGGCGTCCGGGTTTAGCTCGGCGAAGGCCAGGTCTTCCAGCTCCTGCTTCATCTCCTGCATGCCGATGCGCTCGGCCAAGGGCACGTAGATGTCCATGGTCTCGCGCGCGATGCGCTGGCGCTTCTCGGGCCGCTTGATGTAGTGCAGCGTGCGCATGTTGTGCAGCCGGTCGGCGAGCTTGACCAGCAGCACGCGGATGTCGGCCGACATGGCGAGCACGAACTTGCGGAAGTTTTCGGCCTGCTTGGCCTGGTCGGACTGGAATTCGATCCGGGTCAGCTTGGTGACGCCGTCGACGAGGCGCGCGACCGAGCCGCCGAACAGCCCCTCCAGCTCGCTGAGTGAGATTTCCGTGTCCTCGATGATGTCGTGCAGCAGCGCAGTGACGATGGTGTCGGTGTCGAGCTTGTAATGGGTGAGGATGCCGGCGACTTCGAGCGGGTGCGAGAAGTAGGGGTCGCCGGACGCGCGCTTCTGCGAGCCGTGCGCCTTCATGGCGTAGACGTAGGCGCGGTTGATCAGGTCTTCGTTGGCCGACGGGTCGTAGGCCTTGATGCGCTCGACCAGCTCGAACTGGCGAATCACTTAGCACCCCCCGCCCCGATGCCGGAGAGGCCGTTCATTTCGCGGGTATTGGAGAGGGCGCGCCGACCGCTGAATTCACGGTCAGGAGCGCGCCCTGGCATATGGGTCAGTCCCGGTCGGACGAATCGTCGTCGTCCATCGCTTCCATGACGTCGCCGGCGTCGTCGTCATCAAAGTCGAAATCGCCGTTCGCGGCGCTTTCCAACGCGGCCATTGCGCCTTCGCCGGTCATGTCGCGCTGGATTGCTAGCACGTCCATTTCCTCCTCCTCGGGCTCGTCCATCTCGACCACGGTCTGCAGGCTCTTGACCAAGCCTTCCTCGAGTTCTTCCAAGGGGACGGTCTCCTCGGCGATCTCGCGGAGCGCGACCACGGGGTTCTTGTCGTTGTCGCGATCGACGGTGAGTGGGGCGCCGGCTGAGATGTTACGGGCGCGCTGCGCCGCCATCATCACCAGGTCGAACCGGTTCGGGATCTTGTCGACGCAATCCTCTACGGTGACACGGGCCATGGAAGTCCTCCGAAAAAACGCTAGCAATTGAAAGGTTTATATAGGTCGGCGCGGCCGGGGAAGCAAGCAGCTTCAGCGCCCGGAATCCTGCAATTCCGTGCCGTACGGGCCGCCCGCGTCGGCGAGCACGCGAATTTGCTGTCCAGCCGGCAGGGCCCGCGCCATATCCGCGACCGCGGTGCCGGTTTCCGGATGGCGCCAACCGGGCAGCAGGTCGAACAGCGGCAGCACCACGAAGGCGCGCGCCGCGAGCCTCGGGTGCGGCAGTTCCGGGACGGCTTCGGGCGGCTTGCGGACGATTTCGCCGCAGGCCAGGAGGTCAAGGTCGATCACCCGTGCGGCATTCTGGACCGATCGTTCCCGTCCCATCTCGGCCTCGGTAGCCAGCAGCAGCGCCAACAGTGCCGCCGGGTCGAGTTCCGTCGTCACCGTGACCACGCCGTTGACGTACCAGGGCTGGTCCGACATCGGCACCGGCGCGCTCTCGTACCAGGGCGAACGCCCGGTGAGCGCGACCCCGGCGGCTTCCAGGCGCGCCAGCGCGGCGCCGAGCGCCGCGCGCGGCGGGCCGAAGCGTCCGGGCAGGTTGGCGCCCAGGCCGAGAATGATGGGGAATCGCGGAATTTCCATGGCGTTCAAGTACTTGTTATGTGGCTGGCCGCCGCCTATTTGTTATAGTAATTGCACCGTGTCGAAGCCCGGAGATTACCGCCGGCGCATTCGGTTTCATATTCGCTCCGACCTTTGGCTCGCACGGTCAGCCCTTCTTCCGGCAATTCGCCGTAAACCGGAAGCGGTAATTTTTATCCCGCGGAAGTTATTTCAACAACGATGTATTGAACCAAGGAAGTTTTGACATGCCATTCTATCCGCAGGAGCGCATCGCGCTGTTCATCGACGGCTCCAACCTCTACGCCGCCGCCCGCGCGCTCGACTTCGACATCGATTACAAGCGCCTGCTCGAGTTGTTCGCGGCCAAGGGCCAGTTGGTGCGCGCGTTCTATTACACCGCGCTGGTCGAGGACCAGGAGTATTCGCCGATCCGGCCGCTGGTCGATTGGCTCGACTACAACGGCTACACCATGGTCACCAAGCCGACCAAGGAATTCACCGATTCCGCCGGGCGGCGCAAGATCAAGGGCAACATGGACATCGAGCTCGCCATCGACGTGCTGGAGATGGCCGAGCACCTCGACCACGTCGTCATCTTCTCCGGCGACGGCGACTTCCGCCGCCTGGTCGAGGCGGTGCAGCGCAAGGGCCTGCGTGTCAGCGTCGTCTCGACGGTGCGTTCGCAGCCGCCGATGGTCGCCGACGAACTGCGGCGCCAGGCCGACGTCTTCATCGAGCTGGACGACCTGCGCCAGTCGATCGCTCGTGACAGCGGCCACGGCGGCCAGGACAACCGCAACAACAACGACTTCCGCGACGACGAGGATTTCGACGACGTCGAGACCGCCTGAGTGGACCGCATCGTGCCTGCCGCTACCCTGCCCTTCTCCGATCCGGATCGCGATTGCGCGCACTGCCCGCGCCTCCGCGACTTCCGCATGGCCCAGCGCGCGGCGCACGCCGACTGGCACAACGCCCCGGTGCCGGCCTTCGGTCCGCTCTCGGCCAGGTTATTGATCGTCGGCCTGGCGCCCGGGCTCAAGGGCGCCAACCTGAGCGGGCGCCCGTTCACCGGCGACTACGCCGGCGATCTCCTGTACGCAACGCTCCTGGACAAGGGCCTGGCGCGAGGCCGCGACGGCGCGCGGGCCGACGACGGGCTCGCAGTGCTCGAGTGCGGCCTGTCAAACGCGGTCCGCTGCGTGCCGCCGGAGAACAAGCCGGTCGGCGCCGAGGTCGCCGCCTGCCGCCCGTTCCTGGCGTCGGAACTGGCGGCGATGGCGCGCCTCAGGGTCGTCATCGCGCTCGGCGGCCTCGCGCACGGCGCCGTGCTGGCGGCGCTGGGCGCCCGTAAAAGCGCCTATAAGTTCGCCCACGGCGCGCTGCACCGGCTGGAAGATGGCCTGGTGCTCGCCGACAGCTACCATTGCTCGCGCTACAACACCAATACCGGCCGGCTGACGGCGGAAATGTTCGCCGACGTGTTCGACCTAGCGCAGGCCGAGTTGGCGCGAAATCCGAGACGGATTTTTGACAAAGCGGGCTTTCCAGCCCGCCGAGGCTGCGCTAACGTTCCCTGGCTGGATTGAGTGGAGGGAACGCAGTAAATGACGGCGGAAATCGTCAATCTCAAGGCCTACCGGAAGGCCAAGCAGAAGCAGGAAAAAAGCCGCGCCGCCAGCGAGAACCGGGCACGTTTCGGCCGCGAGAAGGCCGAACAGCGCAGATTGGAATACGAACGCGCCAGGCTCGAATCGCAACACAACGGCAACCGCATCGAAGGCGACGCCAGCGTCGACGACGGCAGCGGCGAGAAGTAGGTTCCGGCCGCCGCTTCTCCTAGACGCGCCCCGAACCTGGCCTTAGGGTGCGCGCGCCTCAGTCCTCGTGGTCGGGATCCATCAGTTTGTGCATGTGCACGATGACGTATTTCATCGCCGCGTTATCGACGTGCTGCTGGCTGGCGCCGCGCCAGGCGGCGAGCGCGGCGGCGTAGTTGGGATAGATGCCGACGATGTCGAGCTTGTCGACGTCGACGAAATCGGTGCCCTGGGGATCGGCCACTTCGCCGCCGAAAACCAGATGAAGGAGCGGTTTGGTAATACCGTTCTTTTCTTTTCCCTGCGCCCGATACGGTTACACCGATGTGTGAACCGCGAGACGCGGACATGTGAACGCGCGGGGGCTTGCACCCTTCGCCTTGCGCCGTCACCTTACTGCCCGACCGAGCAATCGACAACGCGAACGGATCGCTGACAGGAGAGATCATGATCGAGGCCTATACTTGGCCGACCCCGAACGGCCACAAACTTCACATCATGCTGGAGGAAACCGGCCTCGAGCACAAAATCATTCCCGTCGACATCCACAAGGGCAAGCAGTTCGAGCCGTCGTTCCTGGCGATCACGCCGAACCACCGGATTCCGGCGATCGTCGATACCG
>JAYNJY010000057.1:4839-8742 GCA_038110665.1 Rhodospirillaceae bacterium
GCGCTACGCGCTGTTCGAGTCCGGCGCCATTCTGATCTACCTCGCCGACAAGACCGGCAAGTTCCTGCCGACCGATCCGGCCAAGCACTACGTCACCCTGCAATGGCTGATGTTCCAGATGGCCGGTGTCGGGCCGATGTTCGGCCAGGCGCACCATTTCCGCAGCTACGCCGACGCCAATGTCGAATATGCCGTCAACCGCTACACCAACGAGGCTGGGCGGCTCTACCGCATCCTCGACAAGCGGCTGGCCGAGAGCGAGTACTTGGCCGGCGACGAATACACCATCGCCGACATCGCGACCTACCCCTGGGCGCTCAATCCGGCGCGCCGAGGCCATGACATCGAGGAAATGCCGAACTTGAAGCGCTGGCTCGACCTCGTCGGCGCGCGGCCGGCGGTGGCCAAGGGCATGCAGGTGCTGGCCGACCGGCGCCGCGACCTGACCAAGGGCATCGACGAGGAAACCCGGCGCATCATGTTCGGCGACAAGCAGTTCGAGAAGCGCTGAGGCGTACGCCCCTTCCCGATTATTTGGGCGCTTATTGCAGCCGGCCTTCGCCGGAGATAATCGTGCGCCAGAGCGTGCGGTGCTTGGTGGCGTCGAGCTTGTCGGTGGTGGCGGCGTGCATGGAGGCGCCGTTGTCCCACGCGACGACGTTGCCGGCCCGCCACTTGTAGCGCGCACGGTACTCGTCATTGAGGCAATGCGCGCAGATTTCCGCCTTGAGCGCCTCGCTCTCGGCGTCGTGCATGCCTTCGATGCGGACCGTGTAGGACGGGTTGATGTAGATCGACTTGCGTCCGGTTTCGGGGTTGGTGCGGATCACCGGATGGACGCAGTCGGGCGGCGGCTTGACCTCACCGGAGCGGAAGATTTCGCGCGGCGTATGCGCGTAATTGTGAACCGCCATCAGCCCCTGCAGCCGCGCCTTCATCGCATCCGAAAGGCCGTCGTAGGCCTTGGCCATGTCGCAGAACAGCGTGTCGCCGCCCTCGTCGGGCACTTCGAGCGCATAGAGCAGCGTCGCCTTGGCCGGAATCTCCTTTTAGGACACGTCCGAATGCCAGAACGAGCCGGCGCCCCTGAGCCCCTTTGCCTTGCCGCCCGCATCGACGCGGTTCGAAAGTACCATCACCAGGGGATCGTACGGGTGGTGGTAGCGGGTGAACAAGTGGGATTCCAACTCGGGCCCGAGAAAGCGGCTCGCCGCCAGCACGTCTGCGGTCGATAGTCCCTCCTGCCCGCGCACGGCGATGACAGGGTATTCGAGGAGGGCGGCGTAGATGGCGCGCCGGGCTTCCGCGTCGATGGCCTTGAGATCGACGCCCATCACCTCGGCGCCGATTCCGCAGTCGAGCGGGCGGATTTCGACACTCATGCGCAGAGCCCGCCCTCGCCGATCACGGCCTTGCCCTGGCGGCCGAAAGTGCCGGTCGCGCGGAGCTTGTCGGCGCCCTTGACCATCTCGGCCTCGCCGGTGGCGCCTTCCATGTCCGCGTCGCTGACCATCGGCAGGTCGATGCCGCTCTCGGACTTGGCGTCGACATCGACGGTGAAGGTGAAGGTCTTTCCCGGACCGAAATCGGAGAACTTTAGCGCCAGCGCCCTGTCGCCGTCGCCGACCGGCGTCGCGCCGACGAAACCGACGTCGCCGGCGGCGGGATGGAACGGGTAGTACATCGAGGTGCCGGCACCGCCGTCGGCGGTGTCGAACACGACACGCCCGCGCGTCGCCACCAGCGACAGCACCACGCTCGCCACCGACCAGGGTTCCTGGCTCTTGTTGTGGATCTTGAACACGTCGCCGCCGTCGGACTCGTAGAACTCAAGCTCGACACGCGGCCCGCAGGCCTCCGCCAGGACCGGCGAAAGCGCGAGTAATGTGGCGGCCGCGGCGGCAAGGAACCTGCGCATGGCCGGATTATAGCGGAGAGCCGGCGCCCGGAAAGCGGCTATCTTGTGCCGGCCGTCAACCGTATCTCTGCTGCTTCCAGGGATCGCCCTCGTTGTGGTAGCCGCGCGTCTCCCAGAAGCCGGGCGCGTCGCGCTCGAGTATGGCGATGTGCTTGACCCATTTGGCGCTCTTCCAGAAATACAGGCTCGGCACGACGGCGCGGACCGGGCCGTCGTGTTCGCGCGTCAACGGCTCGCCCTGCCAGGAATGCGCCACAAGCGCGTCCTCGGTGGTGAAGCGTTCGATCGGCAGTTTGGTTGTGTAGCCGTCGTGACTGTGGAACACCAGGAACTTGGCGCCGGGCCTCGGCCGAACGATTTCCATCAGCTTGCGTCCGGCGACACCTTGCCGGGTATTGTCGAAGCGCGACCACTGGGTGACGCAATGGATGTCGGATTTGATCTCGGTTTGCGGCGCCTTCTTGAAGGACGCCCAGTCCCAGTCGATCGGCCGTTCGACGGCGCCGGTGACGGTGAGGCGCCAGTCGCGGGTATCGACCAGCGGCCGGTGGCCGAGATCGAGGATCGGGAAATCCTTGGTCAGGTCCTGGCCCGGCGGGAGCCGGCGCCCCTCTCTCTGCCACGGGCGCGGCTTTAGGGTGGGTTCGCGTTTCTCCGCCGCCCAGCGCTCCTTGGCGGCGACCAGCTTTTCGCGTTCGGGCGTCGGCTTGGGTTCCTCGGCGCGTTACGCGCCGAGGACGCTGCCGGGTTTGCACTTGAACAGGCTTTCGTAGTCGGGATCGCTCATGGCCTTAGTATAGGAAGCACCCACAACCACGTCATGCCCGGACCAAGCCCGGCCATGACCACATGATGTTGCTTCAAACCGCCTCGGCGATGGCCATGAAATCCGCGACCGTCAGGCTGGCGCCGCCGATCAGGCCGCCGTCGACGTCGGGCAGCACCAGCAATTCCTTGGCGTTGCCCGGTTTCACGGAGCCACCGTAGAGGATGCGCATCTTCCCGGCTTCCGCTTCGCCGAGGTGCTTGACCAGTTCGGCGCGGATGATGGCGTGCACTTCCTGCGCCTGTTCGGGCGTCGCCACCTTGCCGGTGCCGATGGCCCATACAGGCTCGTAGGCGATGACCGTGTTTTTGGCGGTGGCGCCGGCCGGCAGCGAGCCGGCGAGTTGCTTCTTGTTGACCTTCTTGGTGCGGCCGGCCTCGCGCTGCTTGAGCGTCTCGCCGATGCAGACAATCGCCGTCAGCCCGGCGGCGTGCGCCGCTTCCGCCTTGGCGCGGACGTCGGCGTTGCCCTCGTCGTGGTCGGTCCGGCGTTCGGAATGGCCGACGATGACGTACTTGCATCCCATGGATTTCAACAGTTCCGCGCTGACGTCGCCGGTGTGCGCGCCGGAACTGGCGGCGTGGCAGTCCTGGCCGCCGACGGCGATGGCACTGCCCTTGACCGCGTCGACCACGGGGCCGACCAGGGGGGCCGGCGGACAGACGACCATTTCGAACGCCGGGCGGGTCTTCCTCTTCATCCGCGCCGCGAGGCCGCCGGCGAGCGCGCTGGCATCCTTCTTGAGGCCGTTCATTTTCCAGTTTCCGGCGATCAGGGGGCGGCGCTTGGCGACCATGGTTCATCTCCGCAGGGATTGACGACTCCCGAATTTTTCGGCCAGCGGGGCCAGGGAGTCAATGGCCGGAGCCCCGGAAAAGGCCGACAAAATGCCGAGAAGTTGATTGCCGCTCCCGGCCCCCGCACCTATGATGCGCGCCGCCTTTGAAAAGGTTTAAGACGGAACGGAACGAAGACTGGGAACCCGCAACATGCTCCTTCTCATGCGCAAGCGTATCGGCTCGGTGGTCGTCAAGCTGTTCGCCCTGCTGCTGATCCTCGGTTTCGGCGCCTGGGGCATCCAGGACATGCTCGGCTATCAGGTCGGCGGCGGCGGCGGCGGCGCCATCGCCGAGGTCGGCGGCACCAGGCTCGGGCCCAA
>JAYNJY010000057.1:8752-10222 GCA_038110665.1 Rhodospirillaceae bacterium
CGCGCTCGGAGCGCTCGGCTGCCCAAGGCTCGGTCGCACCGCGCTACCCCCAGGCGTCAGACTGCTACCCGGGAGACTGCGCCCGATGTTCGGCAACCGTCTCGACATGGAGATGGCGCGCCGGCTCGGCTTCGTCGACGCCGTGCTCAACCGCCAGATCGACGAACTGGCGACGAGCGTGAGTGCGTCACGGCTCGGCGTCGCGATCAGCGACGACCTCGTGCGCTCGGTGATCGTCGAGGAGCCGAACTTCAAGGGCCTCGCCGGCGGCTTCGACCGCGCCCGTTTCGAGCAGATGCTACAGGCCATGGGCCTCTCGGAGGCCGGCTACGTCGAGGAAGTGCGCCGTTCCGTCTCCTCGCAGCAGGTGCTCGCCACCCTCGCCGCCGGCGCGACGGCGCCCAGGGCCTGGGTCGAGGCGGTCTACCGCTACCGCGAGGAGACCCGTACCGCCGAGAGCGTGTTCGTCGCCGACAAGGATTCCGGCAGCGGCGCCGAACCGACGGCGACGCAGTTGCAGGCCTTCTACGAGGCCAACAAGCAGACCTACTCCGCGCCTGAGTATCGCGCGCTGCGGTTCGTCCGTCTCGACGCGGCCGAACTGGCGAAGGAGATCGAGCTTGGCGACGACGTGCTCAAGGAAGCCTACGAGCGCCGCGCCGACGAGTTCGTGACGCAGGAGAAGCGCAAGGTCCGCCAGATCATCATCCCCGACGAGGCCAAGGCCAAGGCGGCGGCGAAACGGCTCGCGGAAGGCGCCGATTTCCTGACGGTGGCCAAGGAAGACGCCGGCCAGGAAGCCGGCACGGTCGACCTCGGCGAGATCGTCAAGGGCGACCTGTTGGGCGAACTCGCCGATCCGGTGTTCGCCGCCAAGGCCGGCGCCGTGACCCAGCCGCTCAAGAGCCCGCTCGGCTGGCACATCTTTCAGGTCGTCGAGGTCAAGCCGGGCGGCACCCAGAGCTTCGAGCAGGCGCGCGACAAGCTGAAGAAGGACCTCGCCCACGAGAAGGCGCTCGACGGCCTCTATGAGCTTTCCAACAAGTTCGAGGACGCGCTCGGCGGCGGCGCCACCATCGAGGAAGCGGCCAAGCAGCTCAACCTCAAGGTCGAGAAGCTCGACGCCATCGACGCCGAGGGCCTCGACCGCGCCGGCAAGCCGATCGAAGGACTGCCCGCGGGCGGCAACTTCGCCACCACCGCCTTCGCCATCGAAGAAGGCGCCGACAGCGCCATGACCGAAGCCGGCGAAAGCGGCTTCTTCATCCTGCGCGTCGATAAGATCACCAAGCCAGCGCTGCGTCGGTTCGAAGAGGTCAAGGACAAGGTCGCCGAGGGCTGGAAGGCGGAAGAGCGCCGCAAGGCCGCCGAGGCGCGCGCCAAGGCGATCCAGGACGCGGTCAACGCCGGCACGACGCTCGCCGACGTGCTGGCGCCGACGCCGCTCAAGCTGGAATCCTCCGAGCCGCT
>JAYNJY010000057.1:10232-13685 GCA_038110665.1 Rhodospirillaceae bacterium
GGCGTCGACGAACTCGCCGACGCGCTCAGCCAGTCACTGCAGGGCGACGTGGTGCGCGGCCTGCAGGTCGCCTTCCGCGAGGACGTCGGCGTCAAAGTCTACCAGCAGGCGGTCGACCAGTTGTTCGGCAAGAAGCAGCAATAACGCCGAGCCCTGCGGCCATGCAACCACACCCCGACCTCATGACCTTCGAGCGTACCTACGCGGACGGCCGGGCCCAGGTGGTGTGGAGCAAGCTGGTCGCCGACCTGGAGACCCCTGTATCCGCCATGCTTAAGCTCGCCGACGGGCGGCCCTACAGTTTCCTGCTGGAATCGGTCGAGGGCGGCGCCATTCGCGGGCGCTACTCGATCATCGGATTGGCACCCGACGTGATCTGGCGCTGCCGGGGCGACGCGGCCGAGATCAACCGCAACGCCGCCGCCGACAAGGACGCCTTCGCCCCCTGCCCGATCGCCGGCCAGGAAGGCGCCATGAAGTCGCTCCGCGCGCTGCTGGCGGAAAGCCGCATCGATTTGCCGGCCGACCTGCCGCCAATGGCCGCCGGCTTGGTCGGCTACATGGCCTACGACATGGTGCGCCTGGTCGAGAAATTGCCCGACGACAACCCCGACGTCATCGGCGCGCCCGACAGCATCTTCATGCGGCCGACGGTGATGGCGATCTTCGACAGCCTGCAAGACGCGGTCACCGTGGTGACGCCGGTGTGGCCCGAAGACGGCGTCGGCGCCGCCGACGCGCATGCGGCGGCCGAAGCCCGCATCGCCACCGTGATCGCCGATCTCGAACGCCCGCTGGCGCTCGGCCGCGCGCAGCAGAACGCCGTCCGCGTCAGCGAGGACGATGTCACCTCCAACATGACGCGCGAGTACTTCCACGACATGGTGCGCCGCGCAAAGGACTACATCCTCGCCGGCGACGCCTTCCAGATCGTGCCGTCGCAGCGCTTCAAGATGCCGTTCCAGTTGCCGCCGTTCTCGTTCTACCGTTCGCTCCGGCGGCTCAATCCGTCGCCGTTCCTGTTCTACCTCGACTTCGACGGCTTCCAGGTCGTCGGTTCGAGCCCGGAAATCCTGGTCCGCGTGCGCGACGGCAAGATCACGCTGCGCCCGCTCGCCGGCACGCGCCGGCGCGGCGCGACGCCGGCCGAGGACGCGGCCTTGGCCGAGGATCTCTTGAACGATCCGAAGGAACGCGCCGAACACCTGATGCTGCTCGATTTGGGGCGCAACGACGTCGGCCGTGTCGCCAAGGTCGGCACCGTGCATCCGACCGAGCAGTTCACCATCGAATACTACTCCCACGTCATGCACATCGCGTCGAACGTCGAGGGCGAGCTCGATCGCGAGCATTTCGACGAGATCGACGCGCTGATGGGCGGCTTCCCGGCCGGCACCGTCTCGGGCGCGCCCAAGGTTCGCGCCATGGAGATCATCGACGAGTTGGAGCCCGAACGGCGCGGCGTCTACTCCGGCTGCATCGGCTATTTCGGCGCCGACGGCGACATGGACACCTGCATCGCGCTCCGCACCGCAGTGATCAAGGACGGCAGCATCTACATCCAGGCCGGCGCCGGCGTCGTCGCCGACAGCGAGCCGGAGGCCGAGTACCAGGAGACCGTCAACAAGGCCAAGGCGCTGGTGCGCGCCGTCGAGGAGGCGTCGCGCTTCGCCCGCGCCAACGACCCGACGGTCTGATCCGGGCGCGGGTGCGCGCCCGAACCCCTAGTTTTCCGATTTCTTCGCCAGTTGTTCCTGCGGCTCGCGCAGCAGCACGGACACCGGTACCAATTGCAGGCCCTTGGCGTCGAGCGTCCGGAGCCAGGGGCCGAGCGCGGCGAGCGTCGCCTCGCGCGGATGGCCGATGGCGATGGCGTGGCCGTGCTTGCGGGCCAGCGCTTCGAGCTTCTGCAGCTGCCCTTCGACCGCCTTGCGGTCGTCGGCGTGATCGAGAAACACGTTGCGCAGCGTGAACGGCACGCCGGCCTCGCGCGCCGCCACATGGCCCTGGGATTTCGGCGTCGTCATGGAATCGAGAAACGCGAGGCCGCGCTTCTTGAGTTCGGTCATGACGCCGCGCATGCCTTCGGCGCTGGCAGTGAAGCGGCTGCCCATGTGGTTGTTGATGCCGACGAAGCCCTTCAGCTGGTCGAGGTTCCATTTCAGGCTCTTGGCGCGCTCGCCGATCGGCACGCTGGTCAAGAGCACGTTGGGGCCCGGGTCGATGGTCGCCGAGCCCGGTTCCATCGGCACGTGCAGCCAGATTTCGTGGCCGATCTTGCGCCCGATCTCGGCCTGGTCCTGGAGGTGGTGGGCGTAGGCCAGGAACGACAGCGTCAACGGCCCGCGCAGGTGCATGGTGCGCAGCGTGCGCACGCGGTCGATGCCGAGGTCGTCCATGACGACCGCGACCTGCGGGCGGCCGTCGAGCGTCACGGCGACGGCGTTGCGCCGCCAGGCCGGTTGTTCGCCCGTCAGGCTGATCGCGGGTTTGGCCAAGGGCGCGACGGCAACCGTCAGCGGCGCGGCCTTGTCCACCGCCGCCTCGGCGGGGGCAGTCTCGGGTTGGATGACCGGCGCCGATGCCATTTCCTTTGGGTGTTCGGCGGCCGGCGCCGGCTCGGCCCCGGTCGCGGAATTGGGCGCCGGCTTGGGTGCTTTCGGCGTGAGCGGCTCCATGATCACCACGATCTCGCGCGGCAGCGCCTCTTCGTAGGCGCGCACGGCCTTGGCCGGCTGCGTGTCGTGGTGCTCAGGCAGGACCGGCCCCGGTGCGTTCGCGGCGGGCGCCATGGACTTGGCTTGAGGGGGCGTGGTGGCCAAGGGCTTCGCCGGTTCGGCCGGGGCAATGCCGGTCGCGGGCGCGGGCGGCGCCGGCTCCGGTCGCTTGAACACGAAGCCCAGGCCATAGCCGACGCCCAAACCGATCAGCGCCAGGACCACAAGAATGAGCTGGCGCTTCGGATTCGGCCGGAATTTCGCCTTCGGTTTGTCGGTCTCGCTCACGCTTGCCTTATTCCCGTAAACCGGGCCCTGGTCAAGCCGTGCCCCGTGCCGGCGACCCGGAAGGAACGAACGGCGCGGAATCTGCTATATCGGGTATATGCCTTTCGGCGTGTGCCCTATTGAAAGTATGGCTCACCGGAAAATCCATGTTTTACGCGCCGTCCAGTAAATTTGCGGGTCCTGTAGGGGACATTGCGCCGCCGTATTGACGGAAATCTGCGCAATTTTGGCGGAAAAAGACGCGGGCGCCCGGCGCCGGCGTGGAGGATGGAATGCAGTCTTACGACATCACGAACCTGAATATCCTCGTGCTGGAAAAGCACATCCTCATCCACAATCTGTTCACCGAGGTGTTCCGGAACTTCGGCGTGCCGACGGTTCAGAGCACGCCCGACCCGGAAAAGGCCTGGCAGAGGTTCGTGCATTTCCCGGTCGACATCGTTTTCTG
>JAYNJY010000058.1:0-13586 GCA_038110665.1 Rhodospirillaceae bacterium
CAAATTGCTGCATTGCAAAAATATATTGGATTGATATATAGCGATCCGATATATGGAGCCGTCATTTAATCTCACCCGTGCCGTTGCGGGTGGGGCGGCGGGAAAGCAGCAGCCATGGACGTCAAGACACTCTGCCTCGGCGCGCTCACCTTGGGCGACGCCACCGGATACGAAATCCGCAAGCTGTTCGAGGAGGGGCCGTTCGCCCATTTCTACGACGCCGGTTACGGATCTATCTATCCGGCGCTCGCCAGCCTGCTCGAAGACGGGTTCGTCAGCGTCACCGAGGAGCAGCACGTCGGCCGTCCCGACCGCAAGGTCTATGCGCTGACGCCGGTGGGGCTCCAGCGGTTCAAGACGGCACTCGCCGAACCGCCCAAGCCGGACCGTATCCGCTCGGAGAACTTGCTCCGGTTTTTCTTCGTCGACTTGATGGAGCCGGACGACATTCGCCGCGTCTACGACGGCTATGTCGCGCACTTCGAAACCATGATCGCGCACATGCGCGGCCTTGACCCGGCCGGCGTGGCGCCCGGCCGGCTGTTCGCGCGCGGCCTGGGCTTGAGTTTCTACGAGGCGGTCGCCACTTACCTGCGCGACGGCCGCGACGCCTTCGAGCGTGACGTGCTCGCCGACGGCGGCGGGAAAGAGGCGGCGCAATGAAATCGCTCCTGGGTATGCTCGGCCACCTGCGTGCCAGCCACGTCATCGCCATCGGCCTTGCCGTCGGCGCCACGGTTTGGGTCGCGTCCGGCGCGGTCGCCGACAAGGACACCGGGACCGGGCCGAAACCGGCGGCCAAGGCCGCACCCGAGCCGGTGCTGGTACGCGTGCGCGAAAGCCGCGCCGAACCGCGCGAACGTCTCGCCCTGCTGTTTGGCCGCACCGAAGCCGTGAAAAGCATCGAAGTCGCCGCCGAGACCGCCGGGCGCATCGTCGAACGGCCGGTCAAGAAGGGCGAGCGGGTCAAAAAGGGCGACGTCATCGTGCGGATCGCCATGGACGACCGCCAAGCCAGGCTCAAGGACGCCGAGGCCAAGGTCGAATACCAGGAACTCGCCTACGACAGCGCCAAGAAGCTGTCGCAGAAGCAGTTCCAATCGAAGATCAAGGTCGCCGAGGAACTTTCCAAGCTGGAGACGGCCAAGGCGGCGCTGGCGGCGATCCGCCTCGACGTGCAGCGCACCGCCGTGCGCGCGCCCATCGACGCCTTCGTCGAAACCCTGCCCGCCAATGTCGGCGACTACGTCAAGGTCGGCGACAAGGTTTCGGCGCTGGTCGATCTCGACCCGATCCGCGTCGTCGCCCAGGTCACCGAACGCCAGGTCGGCAGCCTCAAGGTTGGAGATATGGCCTGGGTCGTGCTGCCGGGCGGCAACACGCGCCAGGGCGAGGTTCGTTTCGTCTCGCGCATCGGCGAGGCCAAAACCCGCACCTTCCGCGCCGAGGTCTGGTTCGAGAACAAGGACGGTACCATCCCCGACGGCCTCACCGCCGAGGTCCGGCTCAGGACCGGCGCGGCGTCGGCGCACAAGGTGTCGCCGGCGACGCTGACCCTCGACGACCGGGGCGTGCTCGGCGTCAAGGCGATCGACGCCGATGGCAAGGTCCGGTTGCACGCCGCCGAAATCGTCGAGGACGCCACGGACGGCATGTGGATCGCCGGGCTTCCCGAAACCTTGACGCTGATCACCGTCGGCCAGGAGTTCGTGCGCCCGGGTGAGACGGTGCGCACCAAGACCGAGGCGGCGGCGAAATGAACGCACTTATCGATGCCGCGCTCGGCCATGCCCGCACGGTGCTGGCGACGCTGTTACTGGTGGTGATCAGTGGCGCCTACGGCTACGTCACCATTTCCAAGGAGGCCGAGCCCGACATCAACATCCCGATCATCTACGTCTCCATGCATCACGAGGGCATCTCGCCGGAAGACGCGGAGCGATTGCTGATCCGCCCCATGGAGCAGGAACTCCGCACCATCGAAGGGGTCAAGGAGATGCGGGCGTCGGGCTACGAGGGCGGTGCCAACGTGACGCTCGAATTCGAGGCCGGTTTCGATGCCGACAAGGCGCTCAACGACGTTCGCGAGAAGGTCGACCTGGCGAAGCCGGAACTGCCCGAGGAAACCGACGAGCCGGAAATCCACGAGGTCAACTTCTCGCTCTTCCCGGTGGTCGTGGTCACGCTCTCCGGCGCCGTGCCGGAACGCGCGCTGCTCAGGCTGGCGCGTGACCTGAAGGACCGCATCGAGGGCATTTCCGAAATTCTCAAGGTGCAGATCGCCGGCGACCGCGAGGAACTGTTAGAAATCCTGATCGACCCGGTCAAGGTCGAGAGCTACGGGCTTTCGGTCGTCGATACCGTGAACGTGGTCAAAAATTCCAACCTTCTGGTCGCCGCTGGCGCCCAGGATACCGGCAAGGGCCGCTTCACGCTCAAGGTGCCGGGGTTGTTCGAGAAAGTCGCCGACATCATCACCATGCCGGTCAAGGCGGACGGCGACGCCGTTGTGACGCTCGGCGACATCGGCACCGTGCATCGCGGCTTCAAGGACCCGACCACCTTCGCCCGCGTCGACGGCCACGGCGCGCTCGCGCTCGAAGTCACCAAGCGCACCGGCGAGAACATCATCGACACGGTCGCCAAGGTGCGCGCGCTGGTCGAAGCCGAACGCAAGGAGTGGCCCGAGACGTTGCGCGACGCCGTCGAGGTTGGTTTCCACAACGACCGTTCCGGCAACATCCGCCAGATGTTGGGCGACCTGCAGAACAACGTCATCGCCGCCATCCTGCTGGTCATGATCGTTGTCGTCTGGGCACTTGGGTTGCGCTCGGCGGCGCTAGTCGGCGTCGCCATCCCGGGGTCGTTCCTGACCGGCATCCTGGTGCTCGGCGCGGCCGGGTTGACCATGAATATGGTCGTACTGTTCGCGCTCATCCTCGCCGTCGGCATGCTCGTCGACGGCGCCGTCGTGGTGACCGAGTACGCCGACCGCAAGATGAGCGAAGGCGAAAGCCCGAGCGCCTCCTATGGCCTGGCTTCGAAGCGCATGGCCTGGCCGATCATTGCTTCGACCGCGACCACGCTCGCCGCCTTCCTGCCCCTGATGTTCTGGCCGGGCGTGGTCGGCGAGTTCATGAAATTCCTGCCGTTGACGCTGATCGCGACGCTGTCGGCGTCGCTGCTGATGGCGTTGATCTTCGTGCCGACGCTCGGCGCCGCGATCGCCAGCAAGCGCGCAGGCGGCAGCGAGGGCGATATCGCCAGGCGCCTCGCCGGTGGCGACGGCGGCAGCGTGGAGGATATCGGCGGCTTCACCGGTTTCTATGTCGGGGTGCTGTCGCGCGCCATACGCCATCCGCTCAAGGTACTGGCGGCGTCGGTCGCGCTGTTGGTCGGCGTGCAGGTCGCCTACGCGCACTTCGGTCGAGGTGTCGAGTTCTTCCCCGATGTCGAGTCCGAAAAGGCCAAGCTCGAAGTCAAGGCGCGCGGCAACCTGGCGGTCGGTGAGAAGGACGCGTTGATGCGGGAGGTCGAGGAGAAGGTATTGGCCGTCAGCGCTGCGCGGGGCGAGTTCAAAGCCGTGTACAGCCGGACCAGCGGCGACGATTCGACGCAGCAGGAGCAGCAGGCCGACGACGTCATCGGCACGATTTCTCTAGAACTGAAAGATTGGTGGAAGCGCCGCAAGGCCGATTCCATCCTTGCCGACATCTTGAGCCGGACCAAGGACATCGCCGGCATCGTCGTCGATACGCGCAAGGAAGAAGCCGGGCCGCCGACCGGCAAGCCCATCCAGGTGCAACTCGCGACGCGCTACCCGGAACTGCTCGGCCCCGCCGTCGCCAAGGTGCGGGCCGGCCTGGCGAATATGGGCGGCCTCATCAACATCGAGGACAATCGGCCGCTACCTGGCATCGACTGGGAACTCGCCGTCGACCGTGCCCAGGCTGCCAAGTTCGGCGCCAACGTCGACCTGATCGGCCGCTCCGTGCAGATGGTGACGACCGGCATCAAGCTCGGCGAATACCGGCCCGACGATTCCGACGACGAGATCGACATCCGCGTGCGCTATCCGGAGAGCTACCGCACCATCGACCGGCTCGACCAGATAAGGGCCGAGACGGCGGCCGGCGCCGTGCCGATAACCAATTTCGTCGAGCGCCGCGCCAAGCCGCGCGTCGGCAAGATCAACCGCGCAGACGGGCGGCGTGTCATGACGGTGAAGGCCGACGTAGCGCCGGGCCTGCTCGCCGACGACAAGATCCGGGAGGTCCAGGCCTGGGTCAGGTCGGCCGGCCTCGACCATCGCATCGAGGTCAAATACAAGGGCGAGAGCGAAGAGCAGGAAAAGGCCGAAGCGTTTCTCGGCAAGGCCTTCGCGGTCGCGCTGTTCATCATAGCGGTGATCCTGGTGACGCAGTTCAACAGCTTCTATTCCGCCTTCCTGATCCTGACCGCCGTCATCATGTCGACCATCGGCGTGTTCATCGGATTGATGGTAACGCAGCAGCCGTTCGGCATCGTCATGGGCGGCATCGGCGTGATCGCCTTGGCCGGTATCGTCGTCAACAACAACATCGTGCTGATCGATACCTTCGACCGCCTCAAGGAGACCGAGGCCAGCGTGCGCGATGCCATCCTCAAGACCGGCGCCCAACGCCTGCGCCCGGTGATGCTGACCACGGTGACGACGATGCTCGGCCTGCTGCCAATGGCCATGGGCGCCAACATCGATTTCGTCGAGCGCTCCGTCAGCGTCGGCGCGCCGGCGATGCAGTGGTGGCGCCAGCTGGCGACGGCCATCGTCTTCGGCCTCGGTTTCGCGACCGTGCTGACGTTGATCGTGACACCGTCGGCGCTGATGCTGCGGGCGAACCTGCGCGGTTGGTTCGACCGGCGCCGTGCCAAGGCCGATCCGATGGCGGCCTGAGCCTTCCGCCTTCTGACGCCTCAGCCGCCCTCGCGCTTGCGCACGCGCTCGCGGAACATGACGAAGAGGCCGCTGGAGACGATGACGGCACCGCCGATCAGGGTCAGGCCGTCGGGCAGTTGGCCGAACAGCAGGTAGCCCATCAGAGTCGCCCAAACGAGCAGGATGTAATTCAGCGGCTGCAGCGTCGACGCCGGCGCGTATTCGAGCGCCAGGATCAGCAGCATGTGGGCGATCAAGCCGGTCACCGACAGTGCCGCCATGTACATCCAAGATTCCGCCGTCGGCGGCTTCCACGCCATGATGCCGAACGGTGTCGAGAAGATCGCGCCGACCCAGCCGAGATAGAGCAGGCTGGTGTAGGCGCTGTCGGCCTGGGCGCCGAGCCGCGTCATGATGTGATAGAGCGCGAACATCAGCGCGGAAGCCAGCGGGATCAGCACCACCGGCTGGAACACGCCCATGCCGGGCCGAATGATGACCAGGGCGCCGACGAAACCTACAACGACGGCGCTCCAGCGCCGCCAGCCGACACGCTCGCCGAGCAGGAACGGTGCCATGGCCGTGGCCATCAACGGGAAGGTGGCGAAGGTCGCGTGCATGTCGGCGAGGCCGAGATAGCGCAGCCCCGTCGCGAACACGGCGATCTCGACCACCAACAACACACAACGCCCGATTTGCAGGAGGGGCCGTTTGGCCTTGGCCGCCGCCACGACGCCGCCGCGCCGGGCGGCGAGCACGGTCGCGAACAGAGCGAACACCCAGAACCGCACCATAACAAACTGGGCCGCGTCGAAATCGCGGATCAAAATCTTGGTCATGGCGTCCTGGGTCGAGAACATGAACAGCGCGACCAGGCAGAGCATGATGCCGAGACGGGTCTTGTCGGGCGCTTGGTGCATGGTTCAGCTCAGGCTCCGGGAAAAGGCGCGCGCGCTCGGCGGCGCGCGCGGAGGTATAATCGAAGGTGTTGGCGTTGAACACCCTTTTCGCCGCCCGCCACGCGCGATTGAAAATGCCGGTGGAGAGGTCTAGCCTTCGCGCAGGCGAAGCCACGACATGCAACGTATCCTTGCCACTCTCTCCGCCGGGTCGGTCCGGCTCCTGCTCGCGCTCATGCTGTGCGCGCAGTTGGCCGCGCTGCACGCGCCGGTAGTCGCCGCCGACGGTGCCGAGGTCGCCTTCGAGGCGGATGCCGCCATCGATGACGATCCCACCCGCCCCACGTCACAGCCACGTGTTGCGGCTGTGGCGATTGTCCCGACGGCGAGCACGACCCGCGCGCCTTTCCCGCGGGCCGTAGTCCGAGATGTGCCGGCGGCCTGGCTTCCGGTCGGATCTGCGACCGGCCCGCCCGCCTGACCGCTCGGCGTTGACGCCGACGGAACAGGCGCCCCAAACGGCGCCTCGGCGGGCCTTGGGTCCGATCTGGCGGGAGTATCGCCATCATGTATGCGCAAGCGGCGCGCGGCCGGGTTTCCGGTTTCGTCCAACCGATCCTGTTCGTCAACGGCATCTTCCTCGTCGTCCTGGCACTCGGCATGTGCGTGCCGGCGGTCGTCGATTTCGCAACCGACCGGCGCGAGCTCTGGGTGTTTCCGGCCGCCGCCGGCGTCACCATGTTCGTCGGCTGCGGCCTGGCGCTGACCAACGCGTCGTCGCATCCGAGCCTGTCGTCGCGGCAGATCTTCATCATCACCACGTCGGTCTGGGTGATCGTGCCGGCGTTCGGCGCGATTCCGTTCATGCTGAGCGAACTGCACATGAGCTTCACCGACGCCTTCTTCGAGTCCATGTCGGGCGTCACCACCACCGGTTCGACGGTCATCACCGGCCTCGACCGGTTGCCCGCCGGGCTGCTGATCTGGCGCGGCATCCTGCAATGGCTCGGCGGCCTCGGCATCATGGTGATGTCGTTCTCGATCATGCCGCTGCTCTGCGTCGGCGGCATGCAGATCTTCAAGATCGAGGCGTTCGAGCCGGGCGACAAGACGGCGCCGCGCGCCGCGCAGATCTCGGTGCTGTTGACGCTGGTCTACGTTGCGCTGACGCTGGCCTGCGCCGTGGCGCTGCTGCTCTGCGGCCTGACCGGCGTCGAGGCCGCGACCCACGCCATGACCACCATCGCCACCGGCGGCTACTCGACCTCCGATGCGTCCATCGGCCACTTCAACTCCGCCACCGTCGAGATCGTCGTCACCGTCGGCATGATCCTCGGCGGCACGCCGTTCATGCTGATCCTGACGGCGGTGCGCGGCCGGCCGGGCGAACTGTTCGGCAATACCCAATTCCGCTGCTATCTCGCCATCCTCGCCCTGGCGACCCTGGCGGTCGCCGGCTGGCTCGTGCTGCACGGCCACCCGGACCCGGCCGAGGCGTTCCGCATCGCCGCGTTCAACGTGACCTCGATCATGACCGGCACCGGCTTCGCCGCCGAGGACTACATGACCTGGGGCGCGTTCCCGATCGCGCTATTGTTCTTCCTCACCTTCGTCGGCGGATGCAGCGGCTCGACCTCCTGCGGCATCAAGGTGTTCCGCTTCCAAATCGTCGCCGCCGTGGTCGGGCGCGAGTTCACCCGCATCTTCAGCCCCAACGGCGTGATGATCCCGCGCTACGGCGGTATCGCCATCAGCCAGGAGGCGGTGACCTCGGTGATGAACTTCATGGCCGCGTTCGTCTTCGGCTTCGCGGCGCTGACGCTGGCGCTCGGCCTCTTGGGCCTCGATTTCGTCACCGCGGCGTCGAGCGCGGCGACGGCGATTTCCAACGTCGGCCCTGGCCTCGGGCCGATCGTCGGTCCGGCCGGCAACTTCCAGTCGCTGCCCGACGCGGCGAAATGGCTGCTCTGCGCCGGCATGGTCGTCGGCCGGCTCGAGGTGATGACGGTGCTGGTGCTGTTTTCACGTCATTTCTGGCGCGATTGAACCGTCTCGCCGGGTTGTCGCGAAAAATCGATAGATACGATCAAATATTTTTGATTTTTGGTGAATCGAAAGCCCGCTATCGAAGGTGAAAGACGCCGCGCGCCGTGGCCGCGTGCAGCGTCCGAGGACCGTTCGTGTTGGAAACGTTTGTCGTAGCGCGGGACCGATGCCGACCAACCAGCAGCTATTCAATACTGCGCGCGCCCATTACGAGGCGGGCCGGTTCGAACGTGCCCGCGAGGTCTGTCTGACCCTGCTCAAGCAGATACCGGCCTACGGACCGGTGTTTTTCATGCTCGGCTATTGCGAACGCCGGCTCAAGAACTACGGCGGCAGCGTCGACGCGTTCGCCCGCGCCATGAAGATCGGCGGCGAGGATCCGCAGGCGCTCTACCAGATGGGCTGCGCCTGGCACGACCTCGGCAACCTCGACGAGGCGATGCGGTGGTACCGGATGGCGCTCGCCCAACAACCGGGATGGGCGGAGGCGACGAGCAGCCTGGGCGACGCGTTGGTGTTCGCGTCGAAACGCAAGGCGGTCGAATGCCAGCGAGCGGCGCTGCGGTTGAACCCGCAACTCACTGGCGCCGCGCTCGGCCTGGCGGCGCTGCTGTTCGACCGCAAGGACCCAGACGAGAGCCGCCGACATCTCGAAACCGCGTTAGCGCAAAACCCGGAACTCGCGGCAACACACTATCACCTCGCCGTTCTCGATTGGCTGTCGGGCGGCGACGCGGCGGCGGCAGACGCCGCGAAACAGCTTCCGGCGCATCTGGCCGACAGTCTCGACTACATGCGCGCCAACCGGACGCCGCGTACCCGGTTTTTCGGCGCCGCCCCGGACGTGCTCGAGTTCGCGCTCGGCAAGGCCGGCAACGAGGGCTTGTATCTCGAATTCGGCGTCGGCTTCGGAAATTCCCTCCGCTTCCTGGCCGCGCGGACGGACCGCCGCATTCACGGTTTCGACTCGTTCGAGGGCGTCGACGCCGCACGGGCCGGCACGCCCGCTCCCGGCGCATCCCTGATCGAGGTTCCTGACAACGTGACGCTGCACAAGGGCCGGTTTTCGGAAACGTTGCCGGCATTCGCGCGCGACAATTCCGGCCCGGTCGCCTTCGCCCACGTCGATTGCATCGGCCACGCATCCGCGCGGGACGTGTTCGACGCACTCGGCGAGCGCTTCGTCGCCGGCACCGTTCTGGTGATCGACCGGCATGTCGGCGGCGACGGCTGGCGCCAGCAAGGGGTCAAGGCGTTCGGGGAATTTGTCACGCGCCGCTGCGTTTCATACGAATATTTGGCTTTTGGCATCTTCTCCAACCAGGCCGTCGTCCGAGTGTTGTAGGACGAACCCGTGTCCGAGCCGACGCCTCGACAGCTCTACGAAATGGCGCGCGCCGACGTGGAGGCCGGCCGTTTCGAGCGCGCCCGTGAGATCTGCCTGACGCTGCTCAGGGATACCCCGGCGTTCGGCGCCGTCTATTTCATGCTCGGCGTTTGCGAGCGCCGGCTGAAGAACTTCGTCGGCAGCATCGACTTTTTGTCGGAATCGATGAAAGTCGGCGGCGAGAATGCCGAAAACCTGTTCCAAATGGCCTGCGCGTGGCACGACCTCGGCAACTACGACGAAGCGGCCCGGTGGTATCGCATGGCGCTCGCCGCCGAGCCGACCTGGGCGGAGGCGATGGGCGGCCTCGGACAGGTGTTGATGTTCACCTCGAAGCGTAAGGCCATCGACAGCATGCAGGCCGCGCTCAAGCTCAATCCGCGATTGCACGATACCGCCTATCAGCTTGCCGCCGTCCTGTTCGATGAGGAGGATACGGGCGAATTCCGCCGGATGCTGGAAACCGTGCTGGCGATCGACCCGGCCATGGTGCCGGCACGGTTCTTCCTCGGCGTCATCGATTGGCTGTTGGGCGACGACGCCGGCGCAGAGGCCGCCATGCGCGAGGTCGCGGGCAGGGGCTGCGACCACTTGACCGACGGTTTCGATTACATGCGTGCCCACCGTTCCGGGCGGACACGGTTTTTCGGCATCACGCCGGACGTGCTCGAGTTCGCGCTCGGCAAGGTCAGCATCGACGGCGCGCATCTCGAATTCGGCGTCAGTTCCGGCAATTCGATACGCTTCCTGGCGGCGCGGACCGACCACCGCATTCACGGCTTCGACTCGTTCGAGGGCATCCCCGAGGGTTGGGCGGGCCTACCCAAGGGCAGCTACACTACGCGGGGGGCGTTGCCGCCGGTTCCGGAGAACGTCACCCTGCATGCCGGATGGTACGACGAGACGGCGCCGGCCTTCATGCGCGCGAACCCAGGCCAGGTCGCCTTCGCCAACATCGACTGCGATCTCTATTCGTCGACCCGCGACGTATTCGACGCCATTGGCGATGCTATCACCGCCGGCACCATCCTGGTTTTCGACGAATACCTTTTCTACAAGGGTTGGCGCGGGCACGAGTACAAGGCGTTCCAGGAGCTGGTGACGCGCCGGGGGCTCTCGTACGAGTACCTCGCCTTCGGGCTGTTCTCCAAGCAGGCGGTGGTCCGCATCCGTTAGCGGAATAGGCCCGGTCAGCGGCCGTACCAGGCGTTGGCGATGCCGTCGAAGAAGGCGTGCGCGCCGATCCGCAGGTTGCGGACCGAATAGCCGCCTTCCTGGACGATCAGCAGTGGATGCTTGAGTGCGCCGAGGGTGTGGCCGATGCGGCGCATGCCTTGTGCCGAGATGCTGAACGAGCCGGTCGGATCGCCTCGCCGCCGTCGGCCGGCTCGAACCGCATGGTCAGCTTGCCCTTGCCGGGGAAGCGGAAGTCGGTGGCGCGGTACTGGTCGCCGAAGGCGTGGCGGCCGATGACGATGGGCCGCGTCCAGCCGGGCACCAGGCGCGGTACGTTCCTGCAGATGATCGGTTGGCGGAACACCGTGCCGCCGAGGATGTTGCGGGTGGCGCCGTTGGGCGAGCGCCACATCTCGTTCAGGCCGATTTCCTCGACGCGCTGTTCGTCGGGCGTGATCGTCGCGCACTTGACGCCGACACCGTGCTTCTTGACGGCGTTGGCGGCGTCGACGGTGACCTTGTCGGCGGTGGCGTCGCGGTTCTGGATCGAGAGATCGTAGTACTCCAGTTCGACATCCAGGTAGGGCAGGATCAGTTTGTCCTTGATGAAGGCCCAGATGATGCGGGTCATTTCGTCGCCGTCGAGTTCGACGATGGGTTTGGTGACCTTGATCTTCGGCATGATTGTTCACTCCTTTTTGGCGCCGGTCGGGCAGGGGGCGGGCGCGTTCGCGCGCGGCTAGAGGTGGCTGGTCAGCACCCTGGGGTCGGGTTCGGGCGCGTTGGCAAGCGCCGGGAAGATGGCGTCGACGTTGTCGACCACGGTGTAAAGCTCGCTGATCTTCGGGTGGGCGAAACCGCCGGCGACGATGCTGTCGACCAGATCCTGGAAAGATTTCCAGTAGCCGTTGATGTCGACCAACACGATCGGTTTGTCGTGCTGGCGGAGCTGCTTCCAGGTGATGATCTCGAACGCTTCGTCGAGCGTGCCGAGGCCGCCCGGCATCACGATCATCGCGTCGGAAAGCTCGAACATCTTGGCTTTGCGGGTGTGCATGCTCTCGGTGATGATGAGTTCGCCGGCCTGGGTGTTGCCGACCTCGAGGTGCATCAGGAAGTCGGGAATGACGCCGGTGACCTGGCCGCCGGCATCGCTCACGGCCTCGGCGACGATGCCCATCAAGCCGATCCGGCCGCCACCGTAGACCAGCCGGATGCGGCGCTTCGCCATTTCCTCGCCGAGCGCACGCGCCGCCGTCGCATGGGCTGGGTCGTCGCCCATTCGCGAGCCGCAGAACACACAAAGCGAGGAAATCTTCTTCATGCCAATACGATCTACTTCACGTCCGATGACGTTTTCGTGAGCGCCCCATATCTGCGTTGCCCATCGTCATTATGCTTCGATACGATTGCGCTCGCACACGGTTTTTTCAAGGGACGACGGGCGCATCGTGCGCCTTTCGTTTCGGTACATACGGAGGACCATCATGAAAGCTGTGAAACTTCTCGGCGCATCCGCCCTGGCGCTCGCCATTACCGCCTCGGCCGGCAGCGTCTTCGCCAGCCCTGGCGACATCGCCTATCGTCAGGCCCTGATGAAAGCCGTTGGCGGCCACATGGGTGCCATGAACACCATTCTCAAGGGCCAGGGCGGCGACATGAAGAATTTCGCCATGCACGCAAACGCCATGGCCGGGCTGGCCGCGGCGGCCCAGGGCGCTTTCCCGAAGAATTCGTCGAAGATGGAAGGCACGACCGAAGCTCTCGACGCGATCTGGGAAAAGGCCGACGCCTTCGCGAAGGTCAACAAGGCTTTCATGACTTCCGCCGACCAACTGGCGGCGGCGGCCAAGGGTGGCGACAGGGCGGCGATGGCCGCGGCCATGGGCGCGCTCGGCAAGAACGCCTGCAAGGCCTGCCACACCGATTTCCGCGAGAAGAAGTAACCTCGACGGGCGGTTCCGGGGATCGTCGGCTACAGGTTGACGATCCCCACCACCACCGCCGCGCTGAGCGCGAGCACGACCAGTGCCTTCACGGCCGACCCGGCGATAGGTACCGTTCCCACTTCCGAAACAGTGCCGCCGCCAGATCCCTCGGCCTTCCGCCAGCCCGTCACCATCGGGCGAATCAGATCATTTCCCTTCAAACGGTAGACCGCGATGGCGCCGAGGTGCAGGACTACCAGCACCAGGAGCGCGCGCGAGCTCAGGTAGTGATAGCCGGTCAGGGCGTCGCTGGTTTCCTTGCCGACGTAATTGAACAACGGTCCCTCGAACAGGATGTCGTCGTTGGCGAACAGGCCGGTGCCGGCCTGCGTCAGCAGCACCACGAGGAGCGCGATCACCGACAGCGCGCCGAGCGGGTTGTGACCGGCATGATCCGCCGAACCACCCTTGAGGTATTTGGCGATCGCCGCCGGTCCGCGCACGAAATCGGCGAAGCGGGCATGGCGGCCGCCGACGAACCCCCAGACGATACGGAACAGCACCAGGGCGAGAATGGCCATGCCGGCTCGGCCGTGCCAGACCATCGCCGAGGGGCCACCCCAGAGCCCGGTATAGGCCTGGAACGCCACCAGGATGACGAGCGCCCAATGAAACAGGCGGAGCGGAATATCCCATACCTGGCGGCGGTCGCTCGGCACTTGGTCCATGACGGGGATTTCCTCTATGTCGGAGCGGAATTGAGCACCCAAAATAACCGATTTTGTTCCTTGTCGCAGCCGTTCGCTGCTAATATTGGTGGAACCTAGGACACCGCATGAATCATCCTTTCATCATCGCCCTCGCCGGAGCCGTCATCGTCGTGACGGCGATCGGAGTCAACATCTACCTGTGGCACGACGAGGCCGGCAGTCCGCCCGTGATGGAGCAGGCGGGTAAACCGACGGTGGCGCAACCGGCGAAGCCGGCCAAGAGCACCGAAGCAGCCGGAGCCGGTCAGCAAAAGTCACCTCAAGTTGCTGGAAACAATGGAAAACCGACATTCGACGTGGTGCGCGTTACGCCCGATGGCAATGCCGTGATTGCCGGACGCGGCCTGCCGGGCGCGATGGTGACGGTGATCGTCGACGGCCGCGCCATCGGCGAGGTTCGCGCCGACGAGAGGGGCGAATGGGTGCTGGTACCGGCCAAGCCGTTGGCGCCGGGCAGCCGCCAGC
>JAYNJY010000059.1:0-5776 GCA_038110665.1 Rhodospirillaceae bacterium
CGGCGTGGCTGAACGGCGCCACGTGGGTCGGCGCGGCGGCGAAGTTGTGGAAGATGGGGCCGGTCATGGCGAAGCCTCCTGGTCTCGGGTTCGGGCGCGCCATTTTCAACCCTAACGGCGCCCTGGAAAAGGTGCTATGGGGAAAAGGTGCTATCGAAGGCGGCGCTTTTCGAAAGCGCCATAGGGGAACCAAACCATGTCGACGGCGACTTCGCCGCAACCCGCGGCGCAAACGGCGTTTGGCCTCGCCGCGGCGGCGACGAGCGCGCTCAGCCTGAGCGTCGTCACCACGGTGGCACACTTCGCCTACGCCGGCGGCACCGACCCGGTGACGCTGGTCGCGGCGCGCGCGGCGTTCGGCTTTCTCTGCGTCTCGATGCTGGTTTTCGCGCTTCGCCGGCTGCCGCGCTTCGGCGCCGCCGACCTGCCGGTGCTGATCGGCATGAGCATCGGCCAGTTGATAATCAACTTCGGCTACATGACTTCCGTGCTCTACATCCCGGTGTCGCTGGCGGCGCTGATCTTCTACATCTTCCCGGTTTTGGTGCTGGCCATCGACGCCGGCCTCAGCCGGCGAATGCCTTCCGCCGCCGTCGGCGCCGCATTCCTCGCCGCCTTCGCCGGCCTGGGATTGGCGCTGGCACCGTCGTTCGGGACGCTCGACGTGCGCGGCTTGATCGCGGCACTGGCGGCGACGCTCGGCAGCGTCATACTGATGCTGTTCGGCAGCCGCGCGACCCGGCGCGTCGGCGCGCTCTCGACGCTGTTCTTCATGCAGTTCTTCGCCTGCGCGGTAACCGCCGCGGTGATGCTCGCCTTCGGCGGGCCGACACCGCCGGTAACGACCGTCGGCTGGTCGGGCCTTGCCGCCGCCTGCGCCGGCTACGTCGTCGGCGTCGGGCTGCAGGTGGTCGCTTTCCGCAACCTCGACCCGTCGCCGACGGCGCTGGTTTACAACCTGGAGCCGCTCGGCACCCTGGTCATCGCCGCCCTGGTGCTCGACGAACGGATGAACGGATTGCAGTATTTCGGCTGCGCCCTTGTGCTCGGCGCCGTGGTCGCCGCCGGTCAGCACTGGGCACGGCAGAGGTGAGAAGATGGCTGCGACCTCCTGACCGCTAAAAGCGCTGCGGCTAGCGACAATTTGATATGGAAAAAGCTAGTCAATTTAGTACCTTTGGCATGGCCATTCCGTGGCCGGACGCGTCGCCGAAGGAGCCGCGAAAATCCGAAATCTGGCCTCAACTAGTCTGCGTACACGTTTTCTGCTCGTCACCGTGCCGGCCATGCTGGTGCTGGTGGTCGGGTCGTACTTCGGCTTCAACCTGATCATCAATCGCATCGTCGACGGCCTCAGCGAACGGTTCGCCATTCAGCAGGTCCACTTCGACCGCAGCCGCACGCTCTATCCCCTGTTGCAGGAGATCGCGCTGGTACGGAAGATGGCGCGCACGCCGGCGATCATCGATTTCGCGCGCAACGAGGACCACCCAACGGCCCGCGAACGCGGCCTCGCGGAGCTCGAGAGCTTCCGGGGCGTATTCAAGGACGGCGCCTTCTTCTTCGCCGTCGCCAAGTCGGGACACTACTACTTCAACGACACCACCAAGGCCTATGCCGGCAAGGAACTGCGCTACACCCTGTCGATGGAGAAGCTCACCGACTCGTGGTTCTACGCGACCATGAAGAGCGGCAAGGAATGCCGGCTCAACGTCAACCCAGACACCGAACTCGGCACCGCCAGGGTATGGATCAATTGCCTGGTCCGGGACGGCGATGAAGTTCTCGGCGTCACCGGCACCGGTATCGAGTTGACCGATTTCATCAGGGCCGCCCTCAACACCCACGAAGAAGGCGTGTTCAACATGTTCATCGATGGCGACGGCGCCATCCAGGCCCATCCGGACATCAAGGAGATCGACTTCCACACCCTGACCAAGGAGGAAGCCGACAAGAAGACGGTCTACCGCCTGATCACCGACGCCGACAGCAAGCGCCGCCTGGAAGCGTTGCTCAAGGAACTCAAGGCGGCGCCGGACAAGGCCCAGGCCGAATACGTCAACATCAACGGCAAGCGCACGCTGATCGGCGCCGCCTACATGCCGGAGATCGACTGGTACAACCTGACCGTCCTCGACTCCCGGGTATGGACGCTGGACGCCAGCTTCACGCCGCTGCTCGGGCTGATCGTCATCGGCATGCTGCTGACGCTAGTGTTCGTCGCGATCTTCATCCACCGCATCATCCTGTCACGCATCGACCGGCTCGACCGCGCGGTCCGGCGCATGCGGCACGGCAACTACGAGAGCGAGCTCGGCGACAATCTCGGCGATCCGCGCGGCGACGAGATCGCGCACCTGACCAACAGCTTCGTCGAGATGGCCGGCATGGTGCAGCGCGACCGCGCCGAACTCGAACAGAAGATCGTCGAACGTACGCGCGAACTGGTCACGGCGCGCGACGAGGCCGAGGCCGCCAACCGCGCCAAGAGCGAGTTCCTGGCGATGATGAGCCATGACCTGCGCACGCCGCTGAACGCCATCATCGGCTTTTCCGACATGATCAAGTCGGAGACCTTCGGACCGGTCGACAACGACACCTACAAGGCCTACGTCCTCGACATCCACCAGAGCGGCCACCTGCTGCTCAGCCTGATCAACGTCCTGCTCGACATCTCCAAGATCGAGGTCGGCAAGATAGAACTGGTCGAGACCACGCTCGACCTGCCCATCTTCCTGCGCGGGCTGCTACGCCAGATCGCGCTGTTTGCCGATGCGCGCGGTATCACCGTCGATTTCACCGAGGACTCCGTACTCCCGGCGCTGCGCTGCGACCGGCGCTCGCTCGCCCAGATCGTCAACAACCTGGTCTCCAACGCGGTCAAGTTCTCCAATTCAGGCCAGAGCGTGCTCGTCCGGACCGCCGTCCTCGCCTCCGGCGAGCCTGCGATCACGGTCGAGGATCACGGCATCGGCATGGACACCAACGACATCAAGAAGGCGCTCGAGCCGTTCGCCCAGGTGCGCAGCGCCGTGGCCCGCAACCAGGAAGGCACTGGACTCGGGCTGCACGTCTGCAATCTGCTGATGATGGCGCACGGCGGGCGGCTCGATATCGAAAGCCGGCTCGGCGTCGGCACCGTGGTCTCTGCGGTGTTCCCGCCGGAGCGCATCGTCGCCCAGGCTTCTGACGCGCCGTCGTTGCCGAACGCCCCCTCGACCTAGACGAACTCCTCGTCCTCGCGCTTGAACGCGCCGAGGTCGCGCTCCTGCACGCCCAGGAACACCGGCTCACCGGTCTCGCGGTAGATGTTGACCTTGGCGTTGTAGACGTTTCGGGTGCGGCCGTGCTTGTCGGCGATGCTGTCACCCGAGAGACGCAGCCCCTCCAGGCTCGAAAGCGTCTCCTGGGCGCGCTCGATGAACTCGACCGTGTCGATGCGCTTGGTCACCAGCGACTTGCGGTCCGGCATCGGCGCGTTGAAGTCGCCGACCAGGATCTGGCCCGGCATGGCGCGGTCGATCATGCGCACCAGCTCGATGGTGACGTCGCCGACGATGTAGCTGTAGACCGTCGGGCTCAGCCCTTCCGACTGGTAGAACTCCTAGTGGCCGCCCATGTGGAAACAGGCCCGCAGCAACAGCAACGTGTTGTGGCTCGACTTCGCCCGCGCCAGCGCGTTGTCGGCAAGCACCAGATGCATGAAATGGTAGAGGTTGACGTTGGCCTGGATCGAGCGGTCGCGGTTCTAGACGTAGTAACCGTCACCCGTGGTGGTGCGCGCGAAGGAAATGTCGATCTTCTTCGACAACATCTTCGAATAGGCCGAATTGACAGAATAACTGAGCGAGTTGAGCTGCGTCACCTGCTCGAGCGGCGGATAGAGCGAGAAACCGACGAGGTCGAACAGTGCCACCGCGCGGTCCTCGACGTAGGAGATCGAATAGCGCTGCACGACCGACTCGATCAGTTCGGGGTGTAAATCCATTTCCGGCACGAACGGCAGCTCGATCTCGATCGGCGCGTAGGCGTTCATGTCGGCGAGCGATTGCAGGCCCTCGCGCGTCACCTGCTTGGGGCTGGAAATGACCTCCTCGATGAAGCTCTTCGGCTTGAGGCCGAGCGCCGAGGAGCCGGCGGCCTCGGCTTCGGCGCGCGCCGTCGAGGCGTGTTCCGAGATCGTGTAGCGCGGGATCACCAGCACTTCCATGCCGCGCCCCTTGGCGGTCCACACCAGGATCAGGTTGCGCCCGAGCGCCCAGACCTTGTGCAGCTCGCCGTCGAGAATTTCGAGCCACTCGAGTTCCTTGTCGGATGGCCCTTCCCGGACCATCGGATTGAACACGCGCGGGATGCGAAGATCTGTGCGCATGCGTCACGCCTTCGGATTGCGCCGCGTCACGTCGGCCGGCGTGACGGCGCTGCCACGGCGGTCCTGGTAGCCGTCGAAAATCGCCGCGAGCGCCCGCAGCTTCTCATCGATGGCGGCGACGTGCGCAGACGCGCGCTGGGCGCGCGTGCGGTCCGGCATCATCTCCAGGTAGGTGCCGAGGCCGTCGTTGTGGAACCGCACCGCGTTGAGGAAGTCGTCGACGCTGCGCGGCCGGTGCATGTAGACGCGGTGCACGTTGCGCAGGTTGTCGACCAGGATCTGCACCAGGCTGCGGAAGAACGGCTCCGCCGTCTTGAGTTTCTTCTCGAAGATGTCGCGCGGCAGCGTGACGACCACGGAATCCTCCGTCGCGCGCGCGTGGGCCATGCGCTTGGTGCCGTCGAGGATCGCCATCTCGCCGAACAGCTCGCCGCCCTTCATGGTGGCGATGGCGACCTCCTCGCCCTCGACGACCTTGGAAATGGCGATCGAACCGGTCTCGACGATGTAGACCATGTCGCCGGGGTCGCCTTCGGTGAAGACGAAATCGCCGGCGCGATAGAACTTCTTCTTGATGCCGCGTTCGGCCGACAGCATAGCGTTCCGACCCTGATTAAAACGGGAGGCGAAGTGTAGCGCCCGGTTCGCCCGCCGGACAAGGGCCGCGATTGACGGGTGCCGGTCAGGGCGCCGGAATATCGAATTTCTTCAACGCCTTGGCCTGCCGCTGGTGGAGCGTATCCTTGTCGAAGCCATCGATCAGGCCATGGAACATGCGGTGCCAGTTGATCTCAGCCTTCAAGTGCGTGAACACGCTGCCGAGCCCGATGGCGGCGCGGTCCATCAGCACGAACTCGCGCGGCGGCATGACGCCGCCGACTTCGCGCAGCTCGCGGTGCACCTTGGCGGCGACGCCGGCGCCGTAGGCGACGCCACCCTCCTCCTGAATCGAGGAGACCTTGTCCTTCAACAGTGGCGCGTACAGGAACCGCGCCCACTGGTTGAGGATGTCGATGACCTTGCGGTCGAGCCCGTTGAAACCCCAGGTCTCGTAGGCATGCACGGCGAGCGCCTCGTCGCCGTCGCGGAGCGCGTGATAGAGGTCGATCACAGCGGCGACGAAATCGGGCTTGAACACGCGCACGCAGCCGAAGTCGAGCAGGTTGATGACGTGGTCCGGTCGCACCGTGTAATTTCCGAGATGCGGGTCGCCGTGGATGACGCCGTAGCCGTAGAGCGGCACGTACCAGGCACGGAACATGTTGGCGGCGATGGCGTTGCGCGCCTCCGCGTCCTCGCCGACGAACCCGAGCAGCGCGTTGCCGTCGAGCCAGTTCATGGTCAACAACCGGCCGGTCGACAGTTCGTCCACCGGCACCGGCACGCGCACGCCCGCCTCGACCT
>JAYNJY010000059.1:5786-13507 GCA_038110665.1 Rhodospirillaceae bacterium
GCATGTGGCCGTAGAGCCGCATGTTGGCGGCCTCGCGCGCGTAGTCGAGTTCCTCGCGCAGCCGCTCCGAAAGCTCGGCGTGGATGTTGGCCGGGTCGATCGCCTTGTCGTAGCGGCGGTAGATGCCGAACACCAGCTTGAGCTGCTTCAGATCGGCCTCCACGGCCGACACCATGTCCGGGTATTGCAACTTGCAGGCGAGCGCGGCGCTGTCCGGGCCTTCGGCCCGGTGCACTTGACCCAAGGAGGCCGCCGCCGCGGCGGTGTGTTCGAAAGCCTTGAACCTCGACTGCCAGTCCGGTCCCAGTTCGCTCGCCATGCGGCGCTTGACGAAGGGCCAGCCCATGGAGGGCGCGTTGGTCTGCAAGCGGCCGAGTTCGACCATGTATTCCTCGGGCAGCATGTCGGGAATCGTCGACATGATCTGCGCCACCTTCATCAGCGGCCCCTTGAGCCCGCCCAGTGCCGCCTGCAATTCGGCCGCATTGGCGCCCTTGTCGATCTGCATGCCGAAGAAGCGGCTGCCCGCGACCTTGGCGGCGAAACCGCTGGCGGCGACGCCGACCTTGGCGTAGCGTTTGACCCGCCCGCCGAGGTTATTGGTTTCCTTGGCCATCCGCGTGGCTTCGCCGGCCGGCCTAGAGCTCGCCTTCGAGCTCGTCGATGAAGCCGGAGATCACCGCAAGGCCCTTGTTCCAGAACGCCGGGTCGCTGGCGTCGAGACCGAACGGCGCCAACAGCTCCTTGTGACGCTTGGTGCCGCCGGCGGCGAGCATGTCGAAGTACTTCGCCTGGAAGCCGGGATGGCCGTCCTTGAACACGCCATAGAGCGCGTTCACCAGGCAGTCGCCGAAGGCATAGGCGTAGACGTAAAACGGCGCATGCAGGAAGTGCGAGATGTAGCCCCAGAGCCAGCGGTAGTCGTCGTCGAGGTCGAGCGCCGGGCCGAGGCTCGCCTTCTGGGTCTCCATCCAAGCGTCGCAGATTTCCTCGACGCTCAGTTCGCCCTGCTTGCGCCCGGCGTGGATGCGGGTCTCGAACTCGTGGAAGGCCGTCTGGCGCACCACGGTGTTGAGCATGTCCTCGACCTTACTGGCGAGCAGGACGCGCCGGCGCTTGCCGTCGGTTTCGGCATCGAGGAGCTTCCGGAACGTCAGCATCTCGCCAAACACCGAGGCCGTCTCGGCAAGGGTCAGCGGCGTGTTGGAGAGCAACAGGCCCTGCTTGGCGGCGAGCATCTGATGGACGCCATGGCCGAGCTCGTGCGCCAGCGTCATCACATCGCGCGCCTTGCCGTGGTAGTTGAGCAGCAGGCACGGGTGCGCCGACGGCACCGTCGGATGGGCGAAGGCGCCGGAGGCCTTGCCCGGGCGCGGCGGCGCGTCGATCCAGTCCTGGTCGAAGAAGTTCCTTGCCACTTTGGCCATCTTGGGATCGAAGGCGCCGTAGGCGTCGAGCACTATGGTGCGCGCCTCGTCCCAGGAGAACTTGGCGTCGGCGTCGGCCGGCAGCGGCGCGTTGCGGTCCCACCAGTGCAACTTCTCGACACCCATCCAGCGCGCCTTGAGCGCGTAATAGCGGTGCGACAAGCGCGCGTAGTTGCCGCGCACGGCGCCGACCAGCGCGTCGACGACCTCCGGCTCGACCCGGTTGGCGAGATGGCGCGGCTCGGCTGGATCGGCGTAGTGGCGCCACTGGTCCTCGATCTCCTTGTCCTTGGCGAGCGTGTTGGTGATCATCGCCAGCAGGCGCGCGTTGTCACTGAGCCCTCTCGAGAGCGCCTTGCCGGCCTCGGCGCGCCTGGCGCCGTCGCGGTCGGTCATGCGGTTCAAGGTGTCGGTCAGGCTCATCTTCTCGCCGCCGACGTCGAGGCGGAGATGCGCCAGCGTCTCGTCGAACAGGCGCACCCAGGCGTTGGAACCGGCGACCGCCTTTTCGAGCAATATCTTCTCGACGTCGTCGGCGAGCTGGTGCGGACGGTAGATACGCACGCCCTCGATCCACGGCCGGTAGCGCGCCAGCGCCGCGTCGGCGAGCATGGCTTCGATCTTGTCGTCGTCGAGCTTGTTTAGCTCGAGCGTGAAGAACAGCGTCGCCGAGGAAATCTGCGTCACGCGCTCGTTGACGGTCTGGTAGAAGCGCCCGATTTCAGAGTCGGCGACGTCGCCGGCGTGCAGCAACTGGGAATAGCTCGCGACCTTGTAGAGGGTGTCGAGCAACGCCTCGTACTCGCCGATCGCCTTGGAGAGGCCGGCGCCGTCCAGGCCGGCGAGCTTACCCGAGTAAGCCGCGGCGAAGCGCGTGGCGGCGGCCTCGGCGCCATCCAGGTCGGCGGCAAGGGCCTTGGACTTCGGTCCGTCGTAGAGGTCGGCCAGGTTCCATGCGGGCAAGGCGGCTTCGGATGTGGCGGTCATGGCGGGCTTCCGGGAAGTTGGCGTGGGATCGGGCGGTATCACTCGATATAGGGCTGGATATGCCGAACGGCAACGGCGATCATGGTAACAAACAGGGATGGGGGAGTATCCGACGATGTCCGGCCACGATTGGCCCAATCTCGCCGCCATGTTCTTCGATCAGGTCGATAACCTGGGCGACCGGCCGTTCGTCTGGGCGAAGCGCGAGGGCGTCTACAAACCGCTGAGCTGGGGCGACGCGGCCGCGCGGGTGACCGCGGTGACGCGCGCGCTCCGCATGTTCGGCGTCAAACCGGGCGACCGCGTCATGCTGGTCTCCGAGAACCGCCCGGCGTGGCTGATCTCCGACGTCGCCATCATGTCGGCGGGCGCCATCACGGTGCCGGCCTATGTAACCAACACGGTCGCCGACCACCGTCACGTTTTGACTGATTCCGGCGCCAAGGGCGTCATCGTCTCCAACCGGCGCCTGGCCGAGCGCGTGCTCGAAGCCGGCGCCTCCGCGCCCGAACTCAAGTTCGTCATCGCCATAGAGCCGCCCGAGACCGAACCGCCGCCCGGCGTCCAGGTCGCCACGCTCGACGAAATCCAGGAGATGGGCCGCAACGGCCACGACAACGCCGTCGAACTGGCGCACCGCTGGGGACCCGACGACACCGCCTGCATCATCTACACGTCGGGCACCGGCGGCGCGCCCAAGGGCGTCATGGTGTCGCACAAGGCGATCCTGCATAACTGCGCCGGCGCGCGCGACGCGCTCCTGGAGATCGGCCTCGAGGAGGAGACGTTTCTCTCGTTCCTGCCGCTGTCGCATTCCTACGAACACACCGCCGGGCAGTTCTTCCCGATCGCCATCGGTGCCGAAATCTATTACGCCGAAGGCGTCGAGACGCTCGGCTCCAACATGGTCGAAGCACGCCCGACGATCATGACCGCCGTGCCCCGGCTCTACGAGATGCTGCACCATCGCATCACCCAGGGCGTCAAGAAGGCCGGCGGCTCGAAGGAAAAACTGTTCGACAAGGCCGTCGATCTCGGGCGCAAGCGGCATTTCGGCGAACGGCTCGGGCTGGTCGAGAAGCTCCAGGACGCGGTCCTCGACAAGCTGGTGCGCGACAAGGTGCGCCAACGCTTCGGCGGGCGCTTGAAGGCGCTGGTCTCGGGCGGCGCGCCCTTGAACCCGGATATCGGCCTCTTCTTCACCGCGCTCGGGCTTCGCATCCTGCAGGGCTACGGCCAGACCGAGACAGCACCCGTGGTCAGCGTCAACCGCCCCAATCTGGTCAAGATGCACACCGTCGGCCCGCCTTTGCTCGCGACCCAGGTCAAGATCGCCGCCGACGGCGAAATTCTGGTCGCCGGCGATCTCGTCATGCAGGGCTATTGGAACAACGAGCAGGCGACGCGCGAGACCATCGTCGACGGCTGGGTCCATACCGGCGACATCGGCGAGTTCGATGCCGACGGCTACCTCGCCATCACCGACCGCAAGAAGGACATCATCGTCAATTCCGGCGGCGACAACCTGGCGCCGCAGCGCGTCGAGGGCATCATCTGCATGGAACCGGAGATCGCCCAGGCCATGGTCTACGGCGACAAGCGCCCGCATATCGTGGCGCTGCTGGTCCCCGACGAGGCCTGGCTCAAGGATTGGGCCAAGGCTAACGGAAAGCAGGGCGGCCTCGCCGAACTCGCCGCCGATCCCGATCTTTCGAAGGCGCTCGGCGCCGTCATCGACCGCATCAACAAGGGGCTGTCGAATATCGAAAAGGTGCGCCGCTTCGTGCTTGCCGACGGGCCGTTCACCATCGACAACGGCCAGATGACGCCGACCATGAAAATCCGCCGCCACAAGCTCAAGGAGGCCTACGGCGACAGACTGGAAAATCTGTATGGATAGCCGAAAAAAATCCTCTTCGCATCCATCGCAGTCCTGGCAATCATCTCGTCGCTGATTGTTGCCAATTTCCAGTCCGCAAACCACGTTGCGGACGTCCAGGCGTTCAACCGCGAGCATGTCCTGCCGGTGGAGCGATCACTCAATTCCATGTATTCGGGCATCCTTCGCATCGTCGCGTCGGTCAACGAAGTTCTGGTGCTGAAAGCGAGCAGATCCACCGACCCGAAGGCAGCGGCCGCGGAGAAGGATGAGATTTTCGATGACGGCGTCAAGAGCTTTGAACGCTCCTTCGCGACGCTGAAGCTACATCTTTCAGTTTCGGACCATCGACATTCGGGGCATTTGGGTCAGAAGGACCTCTCGCCGACGAAACTTCAGGAAATCTCGGACAAATTTCAAGTGTTGATGGCGTCGGCGAACACCCTTCTCGAATCCGTCGAGATCGCTTTCGACTCCGACCTCATCGGTGACTTGAAAGAAAAGTTCGAAACAGCCGAGCGGCAACTGCTGGCATCCATCGAAAGCTTGCTGGAAACCGAGCACCGATCGGTGCAGGTCATGATCGATGGAGCGGGTGTTGCCGTCCGCCAAATGATGCTGCAGGCCGTGGTAATCGGCGTTTTCGCGATCGTGCTCCTTGGCGTCTATTCTTGGTACTTGATGCGATTGTTGAAACGTGAGGCCGAGGCGCGGCTGGCTGCGGAACTGGCAAGCCGCGCAAAATCCGATTTCGTCGCCGCCATGAGCCACAAAATCCGCACCCCGATGACCGGCGTCATGGGCTTTGCCAACATCGTGCTCGAAGATCCAAAACTCAGCGCCACCTCACGCTCGAACGTCGCCCGCATTCGCAATTCGACGAACGGCTTGCTGCGCATCATCAACGACATCCTCGACATATCCAAACTCGAAGCCGGCAAGCTGGAAGTCGAACAGATCGACTTCCACCTGCCGTCGATGATTCGCGAGGTCGTCGCCGCCATGGAAGGCAGCGGCAACGCCAACCAAGAGTTTTCCGTCGACTTGTCGCCGGACTTTCCCGAAGGCGTGAACGCGGACCCGACCCGCATCCGCCAAGTGTTGATCAACCTGGTCGGAAATGCCGTCAAATTCACCGAACAAGGCCGGATCGATATCGTCGGCGCACTCGATCGCCGCTCCGATGACTTGGTTTTCCTGTCTTTCCGCGTCTCTGACACGGGGATCGGCATCGCGCCGGAAACCCTGACCAAACTGTTTACCGACTACACGGAGGCCGATGCCTCCATATCGCGGCAATATGCGGGAACGGGGCTCGGCCTCGCGATCTGCAAACGGCTGGTCGACCTGATGGGTGGCAAGATCGGCGTCGAAAGCAAACTCGGTGTGGGCAGCACATTCTGGTTCACCTTGCCATATGTGGGCGCGACAACACCGGTAAGGCAGTTGGACAACCTCGATACGGCGCGTTCAGCCGTGCTGCCGGCGAAACGCCCGCTCGACGTGCTCGTCGCCGAGGACAACGAGATCAACCGGATGGTCATCGCAAAGACACTGGAGTCGTTCGGTCATCGTTTTCGATTTGCCACGGACGGAAACGAAGTCATCTCCAAGTTCGAACGAAACGGCGCCGAACTGATCTTGATGAACATCCGCATGCCGGGCGTGTCGGGTCCCGAGGCGACACGACGTATCCGCCAAATGTCCGGCGCCGGCACTACGGTGCCGATCGTGGCGCTGACCGCGGATGCTCTCCCCGAACATCAGACCGGCTATTTTGAAGCGGGTATGAACGCGGTCGCGACAAAGCCGATCGACCGGCGTCAACTTGCCGCCGCCGTCAACTTGGCGATGGGCGAGCCGATCCACGAGTTCGATGGTGCCGTCGAAATCGAGAGCGATTCCGACGAGGCCCCGGTCAGCGCGGAAACCGACGCCGCGGTCGCGAAATTCCTCGAACAGATCGGTGGCGGCGACGAACCGAAGACCTGATACCAAGCCCGGGTACGGTTCCCTTTAACACTGCTGTCAGACTGGTTTCGTAAAATTTCGTGAAATCGAGGTAAGGCCGTCGCAGACGCACGGCAGTGAAACCTCCAATATGTCGAGAAATGAATGGATATCATGCCAAAACTCGCGTTGCCCGCGACCTTTCCGCGCGACCGTGCACACGCCTTCTACGACGAACTTTTCCGCCTGATCCCGATGGCCGAGCAGATGTTCCGCAGCGAGGAACACATGCAGCGGATGTTCACCACCGCGCTATCTGTGATGCTCAAGGACGCGGGCGATCTGGAAATGCTGCGCATTCAGTTGCGCCATCTCGGTGCGCGTCACCGCAACTTCGGCATCCTGCCGCTGCACATCAAGGTCGGCCGCCAGGCGTTCCTGAACGCCGTCGACCAGGCGGCGCCGAGTATAAGCGAGCACGACCGCGCGTTCTTCGAGTCCGCGTTCGATCAGATGGCCGATGCCATGATGAGCCAGCACTGAGCGACGCCCGGGCGGGTAACCGTCAATCGCCGGCACCCTCGAAGCAGAAGTTCTCCAGCGCCTCGCCACGCGCGAAATGATCCAGGTTGGCCGCGACCTGCGCCCAGCGCCGCCGGCGCATGGGATCGGTGCTGCCGGACGCGTGCGGCGTCATCAGGATATTGTCGAGTTCGCCGAACGGAAACTTCGACGGCGGGCATTCGGGCTCGCCGTCCTGGGGGTAGTCGAACCAGACGTCGATGACGGCGCCGCCGATCTTCTTGTCGCGGAGCGTCTCGTAGAGATCCTTCTCGTTCATCACTTCGCCTCGGCCGACGTTGACGACGACGGCGTCCGGCTTCATCAGCGAGAACAAGCGCGCGTCGAACATGGCCTTGGTCTCGGGTGCGAGGGGCAGCGTCACCACGACGTAGTCGGACTCGGCCAGCAGTTTTTCGAGCTTTTCCATGGTGCCGAACCATTCCAGTTCCGGCGCCTCGTAGACCGTGCGCGACGCGGCGACGACGCGCATGCCGAACCCCTTGGCCCGCTTCGCGACCTCTCGGCCGATGTGGCCGTAGCCGAGGATGCCGACCGTGCGTTCGAACAGTTCGCCGTGGCTTCCGAGCATGCCCGGCCGCCGGCCGGCCCAGCCGTCCTTGCGGAACTTAGCGTCCATGGCCAGGAGCCCGATGGCGCGCTCGAGCATGCCGGCGATGATGTATTCGGCGATGGCGATCTCGTGGCCGAAGGCGTTGCAGACCACGCTACCCTTGGGCATGTCGGAGGGGTCGAGCCAGTTGATGCCGGTATTGGGCACCTGGCGGAGCTTGAGCTTCGGCAGCTTCGGCCAATCGCCTGGGACGTTTCCGGCGACTATGACGTCGGCCAGGGGGGCGCGCTCGACGAAGCCCTTGAAGTCCTCGTCCTCGTCCCACTTGAGGAAGTTCCAATCG
>JAYNJY010000060.1:0-2964 GCA_038110665.1 Rhodospirillaceae bacterium
TGCCGAGGCCGCTGCCGCCGTAGGCCTCGGGGATCAGGCAGGCGAGGAAGCCGGCGTCGGTCAGTGCCTGGACGAACTCGCCCGGATAGGCCTGGTCGCGGTCCTTGGCGCGCCAATATTCGCCCGGAAATTCGGCGCAGAGCTGCGCCACGGCGTCGCGGATTTCAGGATGTCGTCTTTGCATTCTCAGCCCCAGAGAGTCAGCCCCACAGTTTCGGCGTCGGCGGATGGACGTAGCCGTCCTTAAACAGGAGGCCGTCGGGACGATCCTCCTTGAGCAGGAGCGGCCCGTCGAGATCGACGTATTCGGCAAACGGCGCCAGCAGCACCGCCGGCGCCATGGCCAGCGAAGTGCCGACCATGCAGCCGATCATCATCTTGATGCCGGCGGCCTCGGCGGTACGGGCCAAATTGAGCGCTTCGGTCAGGCCGCCGGTCTTGTCGAGCTTGATGTTGACCATGCCGTAGAGCTCGCCGAGACGTGCGATGTCGTCGCTGGTATGGCAGGACTCGTCGGCACAGAGCAGCACCGGGCATCGGTAGCCGGCGAGCGCGTCATCGTCGTCGGCCGGCAGCGGCTGCTCGATCATCTCGACACCGAGATCGGTGAGCGCCGGCGCGACCGCCTTCAGCAGATCGAGGTTCCAAGCCTCGTTGGCGTCGGCGATCAAACGCGCGTCGGGCGCTGCCTCGCGCACGGCGGCGACGCGGGTGACGACATCCTCGGCATCGAGCTTGATCTTGATCAGCGGCGCCGTGGCGATTTCCGCCGCCGCCTCGGCCATCGCCGCCGCGCTACTGATGGAAATGGTCTGGGCGGTGAGCGCCGGTTTCGGCTCGGGCAGTTCGGCCAGTTGCCAGACCGGCTCGCCGGTCGTCTTGGCTTCCAGGTCCCAGAGCGCGGCATCGATGGCGTTACGGGCGGCGCCCGGCGCCATCACGTACCAGAGTGCCTCGCGGCCGGCATCGCCCTCGATGGCGAGCTTCTGCATGGCAAGTTCTTGCGCGACGTCGTCGACCGTCTCGCCGTAGCGTGGATAGGGCACGCATTCGCCGCGGCCGACACGGCCGTCGGCGGCGATCTCGATGGTGAGCACGTCCGCCGCCGTCTTGGTGCCGCGCGAAATGGTGAACGGCCGCGTCAGCGGCCATGACTCGCGTTCGATCTTGATCTTGCGCTGGCTCATGCTCCGGCCCCTCGCTCCGGTTGTCTCACGGCAGGTTGTCGACCAGGCGGGCGACGCCGGTCACGACTGGATCGACCGCGGGCAGGCCGAGCTCGACCTCGACCTTGGCCAGGTACTTGAGCCCCTCGCCCGCCGGCATGTTGTGGGTGTCGACGGAGACGCCGATGCATTTCGCCGCCGGGTTGGTGAGGCGCGCCGCCTGCTCGTTGGCGGCGATGCATTCCTTGAGCCCGGGCAGCGGGAAATCGGGCAGGCCGCGCATGTGCTTGCGCGTCGGCTCGTGGCAGAGCACCAGGGCGTCGGGCTGGGCGCCGTGCAGCAAGCCTAGACTGACGCCGGCGTAGGAGGCGTGGAACAGCGAGCCCTGGCCCTCGACGAGGTCCCAGTGGTCGGGGTCGTTGGCCGGTGCGAGCCACTCGGTCGCGCCGGAGATGAAGTCGGCGACGACGGCGTCGACGGAAACGCCGCTGCCGGCGATGAAGATGCCGGTCTGGCCGGTGGCACGGAAGGTCGCCTTCATGCAGCGCCCCTGCATCTCGCGCTCGAGCGCGAGCGCCGTATACATCTTGCCGACCGAACAATCGGTGCCGACCGGCAAAAGCCGCTTGCCCGGGCGCTTCTTGCCGTTGGCGACGTCGAAGGCGCGGGTCGGATGGCGCGCGTCGGTCAACGTGCGGCCGAACTTGGCGGCGGCCTCGGCGATGGCCGGCACGTCGGTAAGCTTGGCATGCAGGCCGCTGGCGATATCGAAGCCGAGTTCGCAGGCGCGCACCAACTGCTCGATCCAGCTCGGCCCGATGACGCCACCGCGATTGGCGACGCCGACGATCACCGTCTTGGCGCCGGCCTTGGCCGCGGCCTCGAGGTCCATGTCCTGAAGCCCCAGGTCGGCGTTGCAGCCGGGAAGCCGCAACTGGCCAATGCAGATATCCGGCCGCCAGTGCACGACGCCGCCGGCGGTCTTGGCTGCGAGTTGGTCCGGCGCATCGCCGAGAAACATGAGATAGGGGGTTTTCAAGGCCATGGCTGGGCTTTTCGTGGGGCTCGTTATCATTTGCCCTAGCGTAGGAACATGGCGCAGCCGGAGCAAGCCTTGTCGGCCGGAACGGGTGGCTTTTCACAACGTCGTCTGGGGCCTTGGCGGCGGCCGGGCGAGGGTCTATACAAATCCGCCTTCGCCGAGGAGATTTGCCATGGCCTACGTCATCACGCCGCCCGCGGTCGCCGCCGTCGCCATAGCCGGCAGCGACGACCAGTTTCCGGTCAACCGCGTCTACTGCGTCGGCCGCAACTACGCCGACCACGCCCGCGAAATGGGCCACGACCCGGACCGCGAACCGCCGTTCTTCTTCGCCAAGGCGCCGGAGAACCTGGTCGCGGCGTCGACCCTCGACGGCGGCGGCAAGTTCCCCTACCCGAGCCAGACCAAGGACGTACACCACGAGATCGAGATGGTGGTGGCGCTGGCCAAGGGGGGCGCCGACATCGCCGAGAAGGACGCACTTTCCTGCGTCTGGGGCTACGGCGTCGGCATCGACATGACGCGCCGCGACTTGCAGGGCGAGGCCAAGAAGATGGGCCGCCCCTGGGACGTCGGCAAGGCGTTCGACCACGCAGCCCCCATCGGCCGGCTGCACCCGGCCTCAAAGGTCGGCCATCCGAGCGCCGGGCGCGTCTGGCTCGAGGTCAACGGTGCGCTGCGACAGGAAGGCGACCTCAACCAGCTGATCTGGAACATCCCCGAGACGATCTCGTGCCTGTCCGGCCTGTTCACGCT
>JAYNJY010000060.1:2974-4677 GCA_038110665.1 Rhodospirillaceae bacterium
CTTCACGCTCAGGCCCGGCGACCTGATCTATTCCGGCACGCCGGCCGGCGTCGGGCCGGTGGTCACGGGCGACGTGCTGACCGGCGGCGTCGAGGGCTTGAGCGGGATTTCTGTAACGGTCGTCTGAGCGCCCCCCGAATCTTCCGGGCGAATCGCTCATCCAGAAGCGGGCCAACGGACGTTTAAGTCGGCCTCTGCCGCGTTTGTCAAGGAAGCGGATTTCTACCTGGAATCTGAACGATTTGGGATTCCACGTCTGCGCGCGAGCGGGCGATTTGACGCGCCCCCGATTCTGCCGCTACCAGGGAGACCAAGGAACCAGGGAGGACATCATGTCCGGCTCGACTTGGCAAACTGGGCTCTCGATTCTCGCCGCCGTCGGCGCAGCGGCATTCGCCGCGCCGGCTTCGGCGGACGAGATCGCGGCGGCCACCGCCAAGCGGGTCGGTCATGCAACCATCAACGAGGTTCTTATCAACGGTCGCGACGGTGGCCGGGATTTCCCGGCCACCGTACCTCCCGGCTCCCCGATCACGGTGCATATGGTTTTCCATTCCGACACGTCCGGCTGGTGCCCGAAGTGCTCCAACCAGATCGTCGTCGGATACGCTCGCCAGAAGGCCGGCGTGCTCGAACGCCTGCCTGGCGGCAAGTGCGTCTATTCCGGCAGCGGCCGGCACAGCGGCGAGAAACTCACCTTCCGCATGGCCGCGCCGACGGCGCCCGGCAACTACTGGATGATCGTCTCGGCGCCGCAGGCCTACAACTGCACCAAGGCGCTGCGCTGGCGCGCCCAGCCGCACGCCGTCGCCGGCCTCGACGTCACGGGCCGCTGAGCCTCACCGTCCCCCAACCATCTGAAATATGTGAATTTTCGACTCCGGCGCGACGTGCCCAAATATCGTCACATTGCGCCCATGGTTCGGCCACGGCGCCTGGTTAGATTGCCTGAATGAGGACACGGGTACGGAGGCAGCCATGCGTATCTTCAGGTTTCACGGCGTGCTCGATCACAGCAACGTGCTCGACCGGCTATCCGGCGTGGCGCGCGTGCTTGAGCGCGACCCCTGGCTCGGCACCGACATGGGCCGCGTCACCGCCATCGACACCGCCGGCCTCGCCGGCCTAGTCCGCCTGCTGGCCGAGGCGAAGAAACTCGGCGGCGAGGTGTGGCTTACCGACGCCAGCGACCCAGTCCGCCGCGCACTCGCGCTGACGCGGCTCGACTGCCTGTTTCCGATCGCCGGAGATGCCACCCGTTGAAGGGCTACCCGGCCTTCGCCTCTTCGGCCAGCATGTCGTCGACGTAGAAGCCCTGGAACATGATGATGCCCAGATCGTGGGCGACCTGGAGGCCGAGTTCATCGTCCAGGCGGGCCAGCACGATGGTGGTGCCGGCCGCCTGCATGGCGGCGATCTCGTTCTTGAACTGGGGCAGCACGCTCTCGGCGCCGCCGCGCCAGAACACCTTGGCCATGTCGGCGTTGAGGCGCGAGATGTTCACCACGCCGACGATCTCCGGGAAGATGGCGTCGACCGCGATGCTGCCGCCGCGCGACTTGATCAGTTCGGCGGCGACGACGTACTCGTCGAAGTGCTGCAGGATGTTGGCCTGGCGGAACTCGAACACCAGGTTCGAAAACACCTTGCTGTCGTCGTTGCCCATGAAGTCCTGGAACGACTTGGTGAACACGCTCTCGACG
>JAYNJY010000060.1:4687-13424 GCA_038110665.1 Rhodospirillaceae bacterium
TCGACGTTGAGGTTGATCGAGCACTTGACGCGGTCGGGGTTGATCGAGCGGTCGGCGCTGACCAGCAGCTTGTCGAGGGTGAGCGTCAACTGGTTGAACAGGTTTCCGCTGCCGCGCAGTTCGACCCGCTTGAACACGTGTTTCTTCAGCATGTCCATGGCGACGAAATATTCGTGCATGACCTGGCGCGCCGGCTTGCCGGCCTCGATCACGGCGATCTTCTGGTTGCGGATGAAGACCTTGGCAAACTGCGCCGGGCCGAGCTGCTCGTTGACGCCGAGCACAAGCCGATGTCTTCCTCCTGCAGCCGGCGTAGCGCGACCTGCTGTTCCTCCGGCGGCTTTTCGGTCTCGCCAACGAAGCGCTCCATCATCTTGGTCGCGGTCTGGCACTTCTAGCGCAGATCGAGCAACCGCACTAGGCGGGTCTGGTCGACCATGCCGCAGTTTTCCGGGAAGTATTCCTGGATCAGGCGGAGCAGCGTCACCTTGAGGTCCGAGTTGAGCCGGACCTGGTTGTATTCATCGAGCTTGACCAGGATGCCGCGCTCGCTCGAGAGCAGTTCGAATAGCTCGCAGGCGTGGCGCTGGCGGAATTCGACGAGCGAACGGCGGTAGTCTTTCCAGAAGTCCTCGGGCGCCGTGTTGAGCGGCAACATGCCGAGCGACACGATCATCAAGGTATTGACGCCGACCGGCGGCGTCGGCAGGCCCTCGAGCCGCATCAGCAGGTCTTGAGCATTTCCGCCCCGGTCGCTCGGAACTTCAGACGCCAATGGACCCGCCTCCTATTCAGCTCCGAATGTCCCTCCCCCCGATCAACGGCCCCGATTAAGGGATTGTTTTTTATGAGAATAACGCGCGCGGCGCCATCCGCAACAGAAAAACCGTTCAGCCGCGCACGCGGGCGCTGGTCGGATCGTAGAGCGGGCGCAGGCTCGCCTTGGCCGCATACCGCTTGCCGCGAACCTCGATTTCGTAGCCGACGCCGTCCGCGACCGCCGCCTCTGCGCCGTCGGGAATGGTGACGTATCCCAGGCCGACCGCCGCGCCGAGCGCGTGGCCATACATGCCTGACGTCAGGTAGCCGACGATTTCGCCGGCGCGATAGACCGGTTCGCGGTGGTAGAGCAACGGCTCGGGATCGGCGAGCAGGAACTGCACAAGGCACTTGCGGGTGCCGGCCTCACGCTGGCGGATGAGCGCGTCACGGCCGATGAAACCGCCCGGTTTGTCCCAGGCGACGGCGAATCCGAGGCCGGCATCGAGCGGCGTTTCCTCGTCGGTGATGTCGTGGCCCCAGTGCTTGTAGGCCTTCTCCATACGGAGCGAATTGACCGCGTGCATGCCGACGTGCTTGAGGCCGTGGCCGGCGGCGCCTTCAAGCAGCGCCTCGTAAATGCCGGCGGCAAATTCGCTCGGAATATAGAGCTCCCAGCCGAGTTCGCCGACGTAGGTGATGCGCGACGCGCGCACATGGCCGTAGCCGAGCTCGATGACCCGGCTGGTGGCGAACGGAAAGGCGTCGTTCGAGAGATCGGCCGGGGTCAGCGCCTGCAGGAAGTCGCGCGCCCTCGGCCCCATCACCGCGAGCACGACCTCGCCCGAGGTAACGTCGGTCGCAATGGCGCGGGCGTCGGCCGGAATGTGCGACTTGAGCCAGTGGAAATCGCGCACCTGGGATGCGGCCGAGGTGACGATCATGTAGTCGTCCTCGGCGAGGCGAGTCACCGTGAGGTCCGCCTCGATGCCGCCGCGCTCGTTGAGCCATTGCGTGTAGACGACGCGGCCCGGCGCCACGGCGACGTCGTTGGCGCAAATTTGGCCGAGCAACCTCTCGGCGTCGGCGCCTTGCAGGCGGAACTTGGCGAAGGCCGACATGTCGATCAGGCCGACACCTTCTCGCACCGCCATGTGCTCGGCGGCGGAATGCTCGAACCAGTTCTGGCGGGTGAAGCTGTAAACGTATTCCGGCTGCACGCCCATGGGCGCGTACCAGTTCGGCCGCTCCCAGCCGGCGGTCTCGCCGAAGCAGGCATTGGCCTGCTTGTGCTGTTCGTGCAGCGGCATGCGGCGCACGCCGCGCGCTGTTTGGTACTGGTAGAATGGCCAGTGTGTGGCATAGAGCAGGCCGAGCGTCTCCTTAACGCGGTCGTGCAGGAAGCGCGCGTTCGACTGGAACGGCTGGTTGCGCCGGATATCGACGCCGACCAGGTCCATGGGCGGATGGCCGTCCTTGATCCAGGCCGCCATCACCTTGCCGACACCGCCGGCCGACTGGACGCCGATGGAGTTGAGGCCGGCGGCGACGAAGAGATCCTCAACCTCGGGCGCCGGTCCCAGGTGGTAGCGGTCGTCGGGGGTGAAGCTTTCCGGGCCGCAGAAGAAAGTCTGGATGCCGGCATGCTCCAACGCCGGCACGCGCTCGATCGCCTTCATCAGCACGGGTTCGAAGTGGTCGAAGTCGTCCGGCAGCTGGTCGAAGCAGAAGTCCTCGCGGATGCCGTCCATGCCCCACGGCTTGGCCACCGGCTCGAAGGCGCCGAGCAGCAGCTTGCCGGCGTCTTCCTTGTAGTAGGCCCAGGCGTCGTAGTCGCGCATCACCGGAAGGTCGGGTGTGACGCCCTCGAACGGCTCAGTCAGGATGTAGAAGTGCTCGCAGGCATGCAGCGGCACATGCACGCCGATGCGCTGGGCGAAGGTGCGCGTCCACATGCCACAGGCGAGTACGACGTGCTTTGCACGGATTTCGCCTTCGGCGGTGCGCACGCCGACGGCGCGGCCGCCCTCGACGATAACGTCCTCGACCAGGGTGTTCTCGAAGATGCTGGCGCCGCCTTGGCGGGCGCCCTTGGCCAGCGCCTGGGTGATGCCGACCGGGTCGGCCTGGCCGTCGGACGGGATGAAGATGCCGCCGACGATACCCTTGGTGCTGATCAGCGGATAGTGGTCCTTACAGCCCTCGGGTCCGAGCACGTCGACCTTGAGGCCGAACACCTTGGCCATGTCGGCGCGGCGTTCCATATCTTCCATGCGGCCGTCGTGGGTGGCGAGCGAGAGCGAGCCGTTGACCTTGTAGCCGGTGGCCTGGCCGGTCTCGCGCTCCAGTTCGTGGTAGAGCTCGGCCGAATACTTCGCCAGCTTGGTCATGTTCTGGGAGTCGCGGAGCTGGCCGATCAGCCCGGCCGCGTGCCAAGTGGTGCCGCAGGTGAGCTGCTTGCGTTCCAGCAGCACCACATCGGTGATGCCGACCTTGGTCAGGTGGTAGGCGATGGAACATCCGATCACGCCGCCGCCGACGATGACAACTTCAGCCTTGCCCGGCAATTCCTTCGCCATTTCATGTCCCCTGTTCGTTGGTATCCATCCAGATCGTCACCGGCCCGTCGTTGAGGAGACGGACCTCCATCTCGGCACCGAAGCGGCCGGTCTCGACGGTGAGCCCTTCGGCCCGCAACAGCACGCAGAATCTGTCATAGAGCGCCTGGCCGAGTTCCGCCCCGGCGGCGCGCGAGAAGCCCGGCCGGTTGCCGCGCCGCCAGTCGGCGGCGAGCGTGAACTGGCTGACCGCCAGCACGGCGCCGCCGGTACCCTTGACCGAAAGGTTCATCTTGCCGTCGCCGTCGCGGAAGATGCGCATGGCGGCGATCTTGCGCGCGAGAAACTGCAGCGTTTCTTCGTTGTCGGACGGGTCGGCGCAGACCAGCACCAAGAGCCCCCCGCCGATGGCGCCGGTCACGGTGCCGTCGACCGTCACGCTCGCTTCCGAGACGCGCTGCAGCAGGGCCTTCATGGCGGCGGTGGCTGCCTCCCGTCAGTGCCCGGTGTCGTGACCGGAATGGAAGTTGAACACGGCACCTTCCTTGATGCCGCTCGGCCAGCGCTGGGTCACGGTCTTGAGCCGCGTGTAGAAGCGCACACCGTCCATGCCGTGGACGGCGTTGGCGCCGAACAGGCTGGCCTTCCAGCCGCCGAAGGAATGGTAGGCCACCGGCACCGGGATCGGCACGTTGACGCCGACCATGCCGATGTTGATCGACTGGGTGAAGTCGCGCGCGGTGTCGCCGTCGCGGGTGAAGATCGCCGCACCGTTGCCGTACTCGTGGTCCATAGCGAGGCCCTTGGCTTCCTCGTAGCTCTTGGCGCGCACCACGCTGAGCACCGGGCCGAAGATCTCGTCCTTGTAGACGGACATCTCCTTGGTGACGCGGTCGATCAGCGTGCCGCCGACGAAATAGCCGTTCTCGTAGCCCTGCAGCTTTAGGCCGCGGCCGTCGACCACCACTTCGGCGCCGGTGGCGACACCCTCGTCGATGTAGCGCTCGATGCGTTCCTTGGCTTCGCGCGTGATCACCGGCCCCATCTCGGCGGCGCTATCGGTGTAGGGTCCGATCTTGAGCGCCTGGACGCGGGGTGCCAGGCGTTTGACGAAAGTATCGGCGGCTTCCTCGCCGACCGGCACAGCGACGGATACCGCCATACAGCGTTCGCCGGCGGAACCATAGGCCGCCCCAATGGCGGCATCGACGGCCTGGTCCATGTCGGCGTCGGGCATGATGATCATGTGGTTCTTGGCGCCGCACAGCGCCTGCACGCGCTTGCCGTGCTTGCAGCCGGTCTCGTAGATGTAGCGGCCGATGGCGGTGGAACCGACGAAGCTGACGGCGGCAACTCGAGGATCGGTGAGCAGCGTGTCGACCGCCTCCTTGTCGCCGTTGACGACGTTGAGGCAGCCCTTTGGCAGCCCGGCCTCGACCAGCAGTTCGGCCAGGCGCAGCGAGCATGACGGATTGCGCTCGGAGGGTTTGAGCACGAAGGTGTTGCCGCAGGCGAGCGCCACCGGGAACATCCACATCGGCACCATCGCCGGGAAGTTGAACGGCGTGATGCCGGCGCAGACACCGACCGGCTGGCGGATGGCGAAGCTGTCGACACCGCCGGCGACGGCCTCGGAATATTCGCCCTTCAGAAGCTGCGGCACGCCGCAGACGAATTCGACGACCTCGAGACCGCGCGAGATCGAACCCTTGGCGTCGTCGATGGTCTTACCATGCTCGGAGGAAACTAAGACCGCGAGTTCGTCCGTGTGCTTTCGGATCAGGTCGCGGAACGTAAACATAACCTGCGCGCGCTTTGCCGGCGGCGTCGCCGCCCAGCCGGGCAGCGCCTTTTCGGCCGACGCGATGGCGGTACGGATTTCATCGGCGCTGGCCAGCGGCACCTGCTTGGAGACCTCGCCGGTCGCCGGATTGTAGACGTCGCCCGCGCGTCCGCCCTTCTTGGCGGCAACCCGCGCGCCGTCGATGTAGTGCCAGAGTTGTTCGCTCATGGTCGTACCTCCCTTGCCAATGCCGCCGCCTGTATTGTGTCACCCAGGCGTTCGGGCGCGGCCATACTATGGTTTTAATTCATGGCAGGAAAGAGCGGGCCCGCCCACCGGATGTCCGGCACGGGCGGGCTCGCTATTCGTAACCCGATCAGCAGGCTTCCAGGGTCGCGCGGAGCTTGTCGATCATCTCGTCGATGTGGCTCTTCTCGCAGACGAAGGCCGGCGCGACTATACCGGCATCGCCGGTGAACTTGACGTGCAGGCCGTTCCAGAAGAGGTCCTTCTGGGCCTGCGTGCCGCGCGCGCCGGGCGCACCTTTAGCCTTGAGCTCGACCGCACCCAGAAGGCCGTAGCCGCGGATGTCCTTGACGCAGTCAAGTTCGCGCAGGCTGAACAGACCGTCGAGGAAGTACTCCGTGAGGCCGGCGGCCTTCTCGAAGCTTTTTTCCTCGTCGTAGATTTTCTGTACCGCGATGCCCGCGGCACAGGCGGCCGGATGGCCCGAGTAGGTGTAGCCATGGAAGAACTCGATGGCGTTCTCCGGCGCCGCTTCGGTAATGGTCTTGTAGATGTCGTCCTTAACCGCGACCGCGCCCATCGGCTGGGCACCGTTGGTCAGCGCCTTGGCCATGGTCATGATATCCGGCGTGACGCCGAAGGCCTGCGAGGCGAACGGCGCGCCGAGACGGCCGAAGCCGCAGATCACTTCGTCGAAGACGAGCAGGATGCCGTGCTGGTCGCAGATTTCGCGGAGCCGCTCGAGGTAGCCCTTCGGCGGCACCAGCACGCCGGTCGATCCAGCGATCGGCTCGACGAAGACGGCAGCGATGGTCGAGCCACCGTAGGTCTCGCAGAAGCGTTGCAGGTCGTCGGCCAGTTCCTTGCCCGATTGCGGCTGGCCGCGCACAAACAGCTCGTCCGGGTTCCAGGTGTGGCGCATGGCGACCACGTTGGGCATCACGCTTGAGAAGGTCTCGCGGTTCTTGACCATGCCGGAGAGCGACACGCCGCCGATGTTGACGCCGTGATAGGCGCGCTCGCGCGAAACGAAGCGCGTGCGCTGGCCCTCGCCGCGGGCGCGATGGTAGGCCATGGCGATCTTCAGCGCGGTGTCGATCGATTCCGAACCCGAGTTGACGAAGAACACGTGGTTGATCGGATCGGGCGTGATGCGCGCGACCCGGTTGGCCAGCTCGAAGGTGCCGGGCGTCGACGTCATGAAGGGCGCGGCGTAGTCGTTCTCGAGGAGCTGGTGGTAAACCGCCTCGGCGATCTCCTTGCGGCCGTGGCCGAGCGGGCAGCAGAACAGGCCCGACGAGCCATCGATGATGGTGCCGCCCTTGTGGTCCTTTAGATAAACGCCCTTGCCGCCAACGATCAGACGCGGGTTGGCCTTGAATTCACGGTTGGCCGTGAACGGCATCCAATGTTGTTCGAGGTCGTTGGCCTGGTATTGCATCAGTAGTCTCCCTTGTGCGGCACGCCCGAACCCTGGGCCGGCGCCGATGCGGCCGGGCAGGATTGGCGTGCTGTTCGAAATTCCGTTTCCAGGGCGAAACTTGCTCCCCCTCGATGGTTACCATAGACTTTTCCATTGGCTCCATCGTAGAGCCAATTATTGGACAAACCTGGGCCAGCGTCCATGCGCGACAGCCTGTTCCACTTGAGCCGGGTCGAGAACGCCTCACTGCAGGCGCAAATACGCGAGATGCTCGTTGCGGCCATCCTTGAGCAGCGAATTTCGCACGGCGAGCCGCTGCCGTCGAGCCGCAAGATGGCTCAATCTCTTGGTGTTTCCCGCAATACGGTAGTTCTCACTTATCAGGCGCTGGTCGACGACGGCTATTTAGTCGCGCGCGAGCGCAGCGGCTTTTACGTCAATCCCGAGATCGCCGCCGAGACGCCGAACCCGCAGCCGACGCGGGTTGCCGCTGACGGCGCCGCGCCCGATTGGGCGGCGCGCTTCCGGATGCGTCCAACGGCGCAGACCGCGGTGGTCAAGCCGGCCGACTGGCGGAGTTTTCCCTACCCGTTCATATACGGCCAGGTCGACGAGGACCTGTTTGCGATCGGCGCCTGGCGGGAGTGCTCGCGTCAGGCCTTGGGCCGGCGCGGCATGGACGCCTGGACCGGCGATAGCCGCGAGCGCGACGACCCGATGCTGGTCGAGCAGATCCGGACACGGCTTTTGCCGAGGCGCGGCATCTATGCCGACGCCAACCAAATCCTGATCACTATGGGCGCGCAGAATGCGCTCTATCTGCTGGCCAGCCTGCTGACCACCGAGGCGACGTCGGTCGCCATGGAGGAACCGGGCTACACCGATGCGCGCAACATCTTCAGCCTCAAGACCCGGCGCATGAGCCTGATCCCGGTCGACGGGCGCGGGCTTCCCATCGACGAGCGCCTGACAGGCGCCGACTACATCTACGTGACGCCTAGCCACCAGTCCCCGACCACGGTGACGATGCCGATCGAGCGCCGCGCGGCGCTGCTCGACTACGCCAAGCGCCATGACATCGTCATCATCGAGGACGACTACGAGGCCGAGACCAACTACGTCAGCGACACGACGCCGGCGCTCAAGTCCTTGGATAAGAGCGGCCGCGTGATCTACGTCGGTTCCATGTCGAAGACGCTGTTTCCTGGGCTCAGGCTGGGCTACCTGGTGGCGTCGCCGGAACTGATTGCCGAGGCGCGCGCACTGCGCCATCTGATGTTCCGCCATCCGCCCAACAACAACCAGCGGACGGCGGCGCTGTTCCTGTCGCTCGGTTATCACGACTCTCTGATCCACCGGCTGCACCGCGCCTATCGCGAGCGCTGGCGCGCCATGGCCGATGCGCTGCAGGCCCATATCCCCGACTCGACCCGCCAGCCGACGTTCGGAGGCACGAGTTTCTGGGTCGAGGCACCGAGCGGAATCGACACCGACGAACTGGCCGCCCGCGCGGCGAGGCGCGGTGTGCTGATCGAACCGGGCACGGTGCACTTCGGCGGCACGCCACGGCCGCGCAACTATTTCCGCCTGGGCTTCTCGTCGATCCCGAAGGCGAAGATCGAACCCGGCATTAAGCTACTCGCCGCCATCATCTCCGAGATGACGTGATCAGATCTGGCCTTTCCAGGGCACCAGCGCCTTTTCGATGGCGCGCATCAGCCAGTCGAAGAAGAACGCCACCAGACCGATCACGATGATGCCGAGGAACACTATGTCGGTGGCCAGGAATCTGGCCGCGTTCAGCACCATGACGCCGATACCGGCCTTGGCCGCCACCATCTCGGCGGCGACCAGCGTGGTCCAGCCGAAGGCGATGGAGATGCGCATGCCGGTGAGGATTTCCGGCAGTGCCGATTTCAATACCACGTGGCTGACAACCTGGGTGCGGGTCGCGCCCATGGAATAGGC
>JAYNJY010000061.1:0-11309 GCA_038110665.1 Rhodospirillaceae bacterium
GTTCGATACCTTGCGCCAGGCGCTGCACGGCGATCAGGCCGGGCGCGGCCTGACCCGCTCGGTGCTGAGGAACGCCGTCTTCGGTGACGCCCAGGCGCGCCTGACCCAGGCGCTGCGCCAGGGTATCGCGGCGACCGAAATCGCCGAGCGCGTCGCCGCCGAACCCGACAGCGGCTATGAACAGCGCCTCGAAACCTTCGCCGCCGTCGCCCCGCACCTGGAGCGCATGGTGCTGATCGCCTTTCACGTGCTCGCCCAAGCCGGCCATCGCCACGCCGTCGGCGCTGCGCTGGCCGCTGACCCCGACCTTGATCTTTCCGACTTGGCATCCACACTCGGTGACGACGGCGATGCGCCCGGCGGCGACAACGTGGTTTCGTTCCAGGCCGAGCGCGCCATGCAGAAGTTCTTTCAGAGCGCCCTTGCCGCCGATGCGGAAGACGGCGTCGGCGCCCTCGCCCAAAGCGCCGCCAAGGCGGCCAAGGGCATTGCCCGGCAAGGCTTCACGGATGCCGCATGGGCCGACGTGGAGGTGGTTGAGCTCTTCGCCGAGGCGCTCCCAGCACTTACCGAGGTCCGCCGCGAACTCGACAAATTCCTGAACGAACATGCCGCCCGCATCGACTGGACGGCGCTGCTGGACGCCGATACCCCTCGCTTCCGCGCCCAGTTCCTGAGATTGTACGGAGAATAAGATGGTTAGCAAAATGACCACCGCCCAAACTCGACTGGCCGCCGCCGCACTCGATGCGCTCGGCGCCGTTGATGACGTGTTGGCAACGCCGAAGGGATCGCCTTCGAAGGCGCAGCCGCAGGCGCTCTACGCCTATGCCACCGACCCCTCTTACCAGCCCGACGCGACACTACTCCGGCTGCTCCACGGCGACGCACGTACCCAGGCCGACTTCCAACGCTTGCTAGAGAACACGGCGAGCTATTACATACCGCGCATGGCGGCGGCAAGCTCCGGCGAGATTGGGGCGCGCGAGACCGACGGCCTCAAGATCCAGTTCCGTGCATCGAAGGCCGACGCCGGGCAAGTCTACGCCATCCTTGAAATCGCCGATATCGACGCCCAGCCCAAGGTGCTGTTCGTCAAGCATCCGGACGGTCATCTCGACCGGCTCGAATTGCCGGCATTCCGCGATGGCCGCGTACAGTTGCTGCTCGAGGGCGACGCCTCGGCGATGAAAGGCCTGATGGACATCAACGCCGAGGTCTATGTGAGGTGAGACTGGTCCGGGTATATATCGCGACCACGGCCGGGCCGGTCGTGATCCAGCGCATAACCGAGGAGGACGCCGATCTCAATTCGGTGATCTGTCTCGCGGGAAAGGCGGTGGCGTTGCCGATTTCGGCCGCCTACGACGCCTTCGTGCGCAACCCGACCGGCGTGGTTCAGCGCCATTTCGGCCATTCCGCCTACCGCATCGACGTCTCCGAGAAGATCGACGAGGGCTATTCCTGGCAGTTCGGCGTGTTCGTCGCGCATGCGCTGAAACGCGCCGCGCGCCTTGCCGAGACCAAGACAATGGCGGAAACCATCGTCGTCGCCACCGGCGAGCTCGACCGCGACCTGGCGCTGCATCCGGTCAACGGCGTCGAGGAAAAAATCCAACGCCTGCAGGCGGCACTGACGGCACTCGCCGGCGACGCCAAGCGCCTGGTCATCGCGGTTCCGCAGGGTACCGATCAACCCTGGCGCGACGCTTTCGCAGATGCCCGCCTCGCCGCCGGCACGGCCATCGAGATCATCGCCGCCGTCGAGGCCAACGACCTGCTCTCCAGCCTGGGCGTCGGCCTCGGCCAGCGCGATCGCCCCGCCGCCAAGGTGGTTCCAGCGGACGTGACGACATCCGGCGGCAGGCGCGGGCGCGTGCTGGTCCTGGCCGCGACGCTCGCGCTTCTCGCCATGGCGGTGGCCGCCGGCGGCGCCGTCTACGCACCCGAGATCAAGTCTTGGATGGCGAGCCTGAAAGCGCCCGCCAAGGAGGCCGCGGAAGCCCGGAAGGAAACATCGAAATCTGCGGCCACGGCGGAACAGGCGCCCGCCCCGCCGGCCCAACCGGTAGCGGCGGTCGAGGTCCAACCGCTGACCCCAGCCGCACCACCGCAGAAAGCCGAAACCGTCGTCGCCGATGCGAACATAACACCGGCGCCGGTATCGGCCAAGTTGGCGCCAGACCCGGCCGAACCGAAACCGACGCACGAGCCACCTGCCGCCAAGCCGACGCCGGAGAGCCTCGCCCAATCGGAGGTCGACCAAATTCCCTCGAAGCTGGCGCCGCCCCGTACGCCGGCCCAGTCCGAAGTCGACCAGATACCCTCGAAGCTGGCGCCGCCACGCAGGCCAGCTCGGGCCGAAGCGCCCGACAGTGAAAGCGACCGCATCGAGGACGCCCGCCTGCCCAACCACACCGCCAGCGACGTCCGCATTTCGATCGAGGAACTGCGGGCACCGCCTGGCCGCAGTTGCGCCGACGTTCGCTCGGGCGCGGCCCGGGCCATACGCGTCTCGGCCGAGCGGCGCGGCACCGACCACTTTCAACCCAGCTCGCAGAAGAACCTCTGCACCGTCGAGATTTCTGCCGCCGGCACCAACGCCCAGACCTGGATGTTCGGCCGCTACCAGCGCTGGACGCGCACGCGCCCCAACGAGGGCGCCCCCGACAAGGTCATCGATCTGGGGCCAAGGCGCGAGGGTCTCCGCTGGACCGTCGACATCCCCGACCGATTGCAGCGAAGCGCGGTGTTCCGCGTCGTCATCTTCTCCACGCCTAAGGAATTCACACCTTCGCAGAGCGTGCTCGAACGCCTCGACCGGATGGATCCGCGATCCGAGCGCATGCAGTCACTGCTCAACAGGCTCAAGCGTCGCAGCGGCGTGCAGGTGACCCTGACCCAGTTCCGTGTCGCGCCCGAGTACCTCGACCGCGACCGCCGGAGTACCCCAGGAAGGCTGCCGCCGCGCTGAGCTGACCGGCCTTCGCAAAAACCGCCCTGGCCCTGCCATAGCGTCCTTCAGGAAACAGCCTGAGGAGATGCTTCATGAAGACAATCACTTCTCGCACCGCGCTTGCCGTCGTTGCGGCGGTCATCGCCATCGGCAGCCTCGGCGGTTGCGTGCCGGCGACCACCGGCGGCATGGAGGGCATCGGCTTCCGCCAAGCCCGCTTCGAGGAAATATCGGCCATTCGCGAATACCGTTCCTGTGTCGACGACGCGATCAAGCTTTCCGAACGTGCCCGTACCAGTGGCCAGGCCGGCGGCTACCTCGCCAGCGCCAAGCTGCTCGAACGCTGCGAGTCGAACCTCGGCCCCGAGGCCAACTCGCTCGCCCGCGAAGAGCGCATGCGCAACTACGGCCTCGGCATCGTCAGCTACATCAAGGCCGGCGACATCCAGAAGGCTCAGGTCAATCTGGAGACCTTCAAGAAATCGTTCGACGGCCACGACCTTTATCTGCCGAACGGCGCCTCCTTCATCGACACCGTTACCCTATTGACGGTGAAGCGTGACGCAGCCTCGCCGCAGGAGATGGCGATGATGAACGTGTCCTCGACCCTGCGTGCCGAAATCCAGCGCGCGCGGTTCTGGAAAAACAACTAGGCCGCCCGGCTCAAGGAGACCGATATGACATCCCGCACCACCGCCCGCCTCCTAATCGTCGGCCTCGTCGCCACCAGCGTTCTGGTGCCGGCCGGCCACGCCTTCGCCAACGGCAACGCCGCGAGCTGGAATCCGGCGGTCACTGAAAAGCTGGTGAAGCTGCCGCAAAGCAGCCTGAAGAAGTCGCTCGACCGCGACTTCGCCCGTTCGCCCCTGGCCGACGCCATCGCCCACACGGAAGAAGAGATCAAGCTCAAGGTCGAGACCCTGGGCGATCTCCGTAAGGCCGCCGAACAGGCCGATGGCGCGCTCCGCGTCGAGCTTCGCCACCAGCTCTTGGCCGAGAAGCGCGGCTATCTCAACCTCGTGAAGAAGCGCCAGGACCTGCGCCGCCAGCACCTGGCGCAGCGCAAGGCGGTCTACGACGAGATCCTGCAGAAGGTATTGCGTACCAAGGGTGCCAACTCGGTAGAGACGCAGACCCTGGTGCGCCAGCAGCAGGAAGCGCTTGCCCGCTTCGAGCGCAATTCTGAACCCGTCGACATGAAGGTGTTCGCCACCTTCGATGCGCCGAACTCGGAGTACGCGCGCGAATACGCCCGCAACCTGTCGGCAGCCAACGCGCTGATGCAGGCGATAAACAGCCATCCGATGAACCACAAGGTCGACCCGGAAACGCCGGAGGACAAGACCACCTATCTGCGCCGCCTAGTCGCTGAATCGGATGCCTCGCTGGCACTGGTGACGCAGGAGGACGAAATCCTCGGCTACATGGCGAAGCTGGTAGCGCTGGATGCCCAGGCGCTTTCCGACGAACTCGAGGGCGACACCAAGGCCGCCGACGCTAAGATCGAGAGACCCTCGCCGCTGACTTCAGCCCTCAACCATTTCATCCATTAAGCACTGGAGACCCTGACCATGACCACCGCCCGCACCCTCGCCATCGCGCTCGCCGGCGCCGTCGCGCTCGGAACCCTCTCAGCCCAGGTCCAGGCCGGCAGCATCGAAAACCTGGAGCGCGAACGCGCCATCATGATCGAGAACCTGCTTACGCCTGAGCTCAGCGCCGAGGAACGCCAGGCCAAGCTTAGCGTCTCCAAGCGCCGGCTGATCGACCTCGAGCGCATCGCGCTTCGCGACAAGTCGCTGGTCGGTCGCAACACGCCGGCGATCAAGCGCGCATTTGCCAGTTACGACTTGACCTTCCTCGTGCATGCCTCGGTGGAGAAGAACCGCGACCTCACCGACCACTGGCTCGAGCAGGTCGGCGTTACCGAGCAGGACGTGTTTTCGGCCGTCGACCGGAGGCGCTGAGATGACCGACGCCCCCTTCGCCGCCGCCGGCCCGGGCATCGCCAGCCGCGCTGTCCCTTGGGCAAAGGCGATGAGCATCTTGCTAGGCGGGTCCGTCATCGGCATCGCTGTCACCTCGGCGATCACCGGCTGGAGCTTCCATGTCATCGTCGAATGGTCGGAGAAGATCTTCGGCGGCCTGTTCGTGGCGATGTTCGCAGGGCTGCTCTATGCGTCGGTGCTGGCCTTGATCAAGGTGCACGGACGCTCGGCTGCCGAACCCGGCGTGCGCGCCTGGTTCGAGAGCGGCGTGCAGGCGTCGAGCGGAATCGCCACCCTGGCGCTGACCTATACGCTGCTCGGCATCAGCCTCGGCATCGGCAGCCTTTCCAGCCAGGAGCTCAACCCGGCGACCATCCCGCAGGTGATCAAAGGCCTGACCGAGCACTTCTCGATGGCGTTCATGACCACCGTGCTCGGACTGCCGGTTTCAGCGGCGCTCCGCTCGGCGCTCCTGGTCTACCAGGCGCGGGCTGAGGAGCGCGCCTAGCCTGCCGCCCGTTTCGGCTTTCGCTCCCTTTTGCAAGGAGACTGACCCATGCGTTTCGTGCTATTTAATATCGCCATCGTGATCTCGCTGGTCTATCTGTTCAAGGGCGGCGAACTTCCCCTCGCCGGCCTCAAGGCCCAGTTCGAGCGCGCCAAGACGGAAGTCACCCAACTGGTCAAACCGGCCGAACCGCAGGCGCCGGCAGCGCTCAAGCAAGACGCCAAGCCCGCACCCAAGATCGAACTCGCCAGCCAGGGCAGCGGCCATGGCTACGACACCATCCAGGAACCGGCGCCCAAACCGAAGCCGCAGCCCAAGCCGAAGACCAAGACCAGCATCGATACTGAACCAAGCCAGGCGACGCAACTGCCAGCCGCCCGCGAGATCGCACATCGGCCCCAGCCGAAGAAGGCGCCCAAGGGCGAAGCGATCGGTGACGAGAAAGTCGCCAAGCTCCCCGCCGTGCCGCCGGTACAGCCGGCGCTGCCCGAACTGGCGAGCCGCACGCCCGATCCGGTCGCCAAGCGCCGTGCCGAAGTCCTGGCCGAGGGCGCGCCCGTCAAGGCCGCTCCCACGGCCCAAGTTCACCGCGCGGTGGCGCTCAAGGCCGGTACGTCGCTGATGAGCGCCGGCGAGCGCATACGCGAACTCGACGCGCTCGCCGACGAAATGGAATTGCTGTTTATCGAGAAGGTCGGGGGCTGATCCATGCTCGGCCGTGTCGCGATCGTCGGAATCGTGGTTCTGGTGGCGCTCGCCTGGATGACGGCAGATGCTCCCGACCGACCGACCCTGCCGATACTGCCGAAAGCGGAAACACCGCAACCGCCTATGCTGCCCGCGATCCCAATGGAAACTGTCGATCTGCCGCCGCCACCTCCGCCCGCCGTTTCGGCGCCCGCGGTTCCAGCCCTCAAGCCACGCGCCGTGACGCCGCGGCACGCCAGCGCCCGGCCCGCCGAAAAGCCGCTGACAGTGACGCCGATTCGGGCCGCAGCTCCCGCACCGCAGCCTGTACCAGCGCGCGCCGTCGAACCCCTGAAGCCTTCGGATGAAATCGAAAAAGACGAGGACACAGCGGAGGAAGTCACGCCGCTCAAGGCCGAACTGAAGCCCACTCCCAAACCGGAACCGAAGGCTGTGCCGGCGCCGCGCCTCGAACGGTCCGTCGCCGGTATCAAGTCTGAGCCGAAACCGGTGCCGCAACTCGATCCGAAAAAAGCCGCCGACGAAGGCCGCCCGCTGCTACGGCTTCTCGAAATCGGCGAAGGCCCGAGCGTCGAGATCGCCTGGCCTGCGTCCGCCGCCGAACGCCGCCACCTCTACCGCGTGTTCCGCCAGTGCTACGGCATGGAGATTGCCGTCATGGACACGAGCGGCCGGCTGTTCGGTGAGGCCGGCCCGGCCGGCGCCGCCTGGGACATCAACATGGACCGCTACTCGGGTTTTGTCCGCCAATCGAGCGGCAGCGCGGCACTCGAGGAGCACGAGACCGCGCGCCAGATCCGTCAACGTCACGGCATCGACGGCCAGGCCACGGTACGCCTCTTTCCGCGTGCCGCCGACGCGATCTTGCTGGGTGGGCTGAAGCAGCTGATCGGCGAAGGTTATGCCGGCAACGTCCGCATCCGCGCGCGCTACGAGGTCTCCGGCTGGCATGTCGGGGTCGCGGGTTTGAGCGTCGATGCCAAACCGGTCGCCGGGCGCGTCGATCTGTCCGGCGCCGCTAGCCGAAACTGCTCGATTTGACGAGGAGAACGCCATCATGACCAAACGCCCGATGCTCAAGGTCCTCGCCCTGCTGGCGCTAGTCGCCGCATCCCTCCCAAATGGCCCGGCCAAGGCCGAGCCGCGTGCGCTGATCTCGCTCCATGAAGGCGGGCAACTCACCTGGGAACGGCGCCTCGCTTTGCAGGAGGCGCTCCGTAAGCGCTTCGGTTTCGCCGAGACGCGCTTTTTGGTTGACGCCACCCAAAACGAGGTCCCGGCGGCGGTGAAGCGTTTCTTAGAGGACGCACCCGACGAGGATGACCGCCGGCTGGTATGGATCAGCGGGCTCGACCGCCGCCACGAACTGAGCGTCTGCCCGGATCCCGAGTTCGCGCCGATCCGTCCGGCGGCACCGAGCCTGATCCTGGCGCCGGCTTGTTTCGCCACCGCGCTCCTGCTACCACAGGGTGCGCGCCACTTCGCCATCTCCGCACCCAACGTCCGCACCCGCGAGGCGCGCGTTGGCCGGGTCGATGCCAAGGACGCGCCCTGGATCGCGCATCTCGCACTGCCCGCCGACGACGCGCGTTTTGTGCAGGCGGCCGACACGCTGATCGCCGACCATCTGGCCATCGCTCCGGGCGGCGCACTTGACGCCGGCGACCTGCTGCATTTGCTGCGCGCACGGTTCCGCTGGAACGGCTCCGAGTTCACGCCGACCTTGGACGTCTTCGACCGGGGTGTCACCGCCAGGGCGATCCACCCCTTAGCACTCGACGCGAGCCGCCGCCACTCCTGGTCCGGACGGCTGGGACGGCGCATCGAGGCCAGGCGCGGCGCCATTCAGCTCTACGACCGCCCGGCGATGGACGCGGCGCCGGCAGTGACCGTGGAGCGCCCGGCGACGATCCGCCTGCTCCGCAACGGCGCCGACGAGCGCATGCGCTTCGTCATGCTCGGCCAAAATATGTTCGGCTGGGTGCGCGCCGCCGACCTGGAGTTCTGAGGTCATGCGCTGGGGGTTTGTCATCGTCGTCCTGGCCGTCTTGGCGTCCGGCTGCACCGAGGTCGCCTACGTCCGCCACGCCGACCAGAAGTCCATCACCAAGGGGCCCGATGAGGAGAACTACGGCCGCCAGGTCGACTATTACCTGGGCCGCGCCTTCTTCTCGACACCGCCCGCCTGCGTCATGGTCATGCCGCTGCGCTCGAAGACGCTGGTACCGAAAATCGCCGCCGCCGTCGAGGAGACCGTCGGCCGCCACCTGACCACGCGCTTCGACCGGGTTATCGACACCCATCGGGTGCTCGTCGAAGCGCGCCGGCGCGCCCACGACCCCGCCAACCCGTCCGATTTACGCCGCCTTGCAGACGCACTCCGCTGCGACGCCTATGCGGTGGTCGACGGCGCCGGGGTCGACAGCATCTTCGCCGTGATATGGACGGAGCTTTCGGTCAGCCTCGGTGTCGCCATCAAGCGCGCCAGCGACGGCGAATTGCTGTGGCGCAGCCGCCATCGGGCCCGGCGCAGCGACGGCGCCGTGCCGATGTCGATCTTCGGCGCCGGCGCCGGCACGATCACCGCCGGCCGCCTTGCGGGTGACGGCGATGCGCTGCCCTCGATCATCGACGATTCCGTACGCAGGATGATGGCGAGCCTGCCGGACGTCAGAAAGTTTTGAGCTTTTTCATTAAGTAAAAAAATTTATATGCAAGTTTGCATCAAAAATCCCCCAGGCCCTGCCATAGCCCTGTTGAAAGCAAATGATGAACGCACCGGATGTCCGAGGCGAAAGGAGACAAAACGATGAAATTCCATGCTTTAGCAGTTTCCGTCCTGGCCCTCACCGTGGTTTCGGGCAATGTTACTAAGGCCGTGGCTAATGACAGCCAGATTTTCGGTGCCGTGATCGGCGCCGCGACCGGCGGGTTCCTCGGCTCCAACATCGGCAGCGGCAAGGGCCAGTTGGCCGCCACCGCGGCCGGTACCCTGATCGGTGCGATGATCGGCTCGAGCATGGCCCAGGCCAGCGACTACCCGGCGTACGGTTCGACCTATCCGGTTGCGTACACGGAACCCGAACCGGTCTACGTCTACCAGGAACCACGCCCGGTCTACGTGGTCCAGCAGCCGCCTCGCCGGGTCGTCGTGAAGCGCGAAGTGGTCGTGAAGCATGTCTACACCCCGGCGCCGCAGCGAGTGATGGTGATCAAGGTCTACGAGAACGACCGACATGATCGCTACGACCATCGCGACAACGATAACCGCCGTCCGAACTGGCGCCGCTAGGCTGAACCCGGCACGGGCTTTCTCGGACCATAACTCTATGTCCGCATCAAAATAGCCCTCGACGTTGTTGCTTTAGAAACAGAGGTGTTATTATGAAACAAACATACATTGGTGCATTATTGGCATCTACAGCATTGCTATCGGCTTGCCAGGGCGGTCCTGGTGGCATCAGCAGGGTAAAGAGTGCATTATCAAATAATAGTGCATTTTCCGCTATCAGTGGACAAATCAGTGAATTAGAAACGGTAGTGAACCTTGCCACTTCTAGTGCAAGTCTTAGTGCGTTAACAAATCCAACTGAGTCGGACAAACAACTAGCCCGGTCAGTTGTTGGTCGAATTGACAAGGTTATTTCAAGTTGGGAATCATACAAACAAAGTATGGATCCAACTCTTCTTGCCGTTAAAGTAACTTCTGAGGAATGGCGACAAGCAGAAGCGGTAATTAAAATCCTTAAAGAGGATTTACGACCAGTCGTTGCTAACGTTCAAGCAGGACAAGCGTATGATACTAAGAGCTTGGAATTCCTCAATTCAAATGCCAGCATTAAAAATAAGATAACGGAAAAGAAAACTGAGATTTTTAACGCTGGTAAACCGACTGTGATTAGTGCTTCAACAAGTTCCGTTACGGTAGCAACAGGTGGCGCTGTAAATTCTGCAGAACGTATCAAAAGCACAGAAGTTAATAACGGTGAAAAAACTGTTACTGGTGGCTCTAGCATCAGCGATCTAGTGCGAACTGCTACATGGATACGAACCACTACAAAAAACATGGAATATGATCGTACATGGACGATTACCGTTCAAAACATTACTACCACTGTTTTTAGTGATGGTACTACCAGCGTAGTAAATGGCGATAAACGTGATATTGTTAACAAGCAGACATTTGATGCCGCCCCACAAGTAACTAAAGAGCAACTATCTTCAGTTATTGGATATACTGTTACTGAACAAAATGATCCAACCACGGTTGTTACTCGCGGCGAAACTGTTGTTACAAATGTCTACGAGGATCGCAACGTAGATGAAACACAGGCTGACGGCAGCATCCTTCACAAGACTATTAGGAAAACTACCACAACAAAAACAACTCCTATTACCACAACAAAAACGTACCCAAAGATCAGCGTGTATAACTACGATGATGGTTATAGTTTTACCAACGACGCCACTGATGAAATTGTAAACACGGTACAAGAAGAAAAAATCGTTGAGGTTTCAGAGGCTGTTGTAGGCTCTACTACCGAGCACGTTGTTAAACAAGAAACAGTGACCAACGAGGTTGTTACAGAGGTCTCGGAAGGCGATCCAGTATTTAATACAACCTACGAAGATAAAACCACAACCGCAACCGCGGATGGTAAGACGGTTACCACTGTTACTCGGTTTTATACACAAACCGCAACCGTTATAACTACAACCACAACAAAGACCACTCCGGTTACAAAGAAAATCTGGACCGATGGTAGAGAAGAGCTCAATCGTGGAGAAACGGTTGTGGCTGTTACTACCGCTAATACTGTAAATACTGACCAGTGGTCCAAGGTAATGAGTGAAACCACCACAGACGCAGTAGCAGGTGATACAACTTCTCCGACGGAGACCACAGGATCCGTGAACCTTGCCGACATGGGCACTCCTACACCGGGCATGAGCACAAATCCGCAGGACTTTAAAACACCTGAGTTTACCCTTGGTGCTGCTGGTGGATGGACCGACTTTAAGGGTCTTATTAAAGCAGATGTTGCTTATAGCCGAGGTTGGACTGGTAAGGGCAGTCTGATTGCCATCGCAGACACAGGTTATAATACTCAACATACAGACCTAAAAAATGCGGTAAAACATACCTATA
>JAYNJY010000061.1:11319-13339 GCA_038110665.1 Rhodospirillaceae bacterium
AAGGCCGAAGGTAATGCTGACGCTGGCATGCAGGATCAAGTTGGTCACGGTAGCCACGTTCTGGGTATTGCTGCTGGTCGTAGGGATGGCACAGGTATGCACGGTGTTGCCTTCGATGCTGATGTTGCGGTGGTGAAGGTAACAGACACCCCAGGTTACAGCTTCTCCCGAGCTCGCCAGGGTGCAGCATGGGCTGCTAACCTAGGCAGTATTGCCTACAGCGTTAGTGCTAACTACGCATCAGATAGTGCTTTGCGTAGCAGTATCGTTGTTACCGGCGACGGCACCTATAAATCCACTAACTCATATTATGGAGTAAATGGATACAATGGTGCCCTAGGTGAAGCAAAACAATGGACAACCGCACTAGGTTCCGAACAGGTACTAGTGAACAGTGCTGGCAATGAAAACCGAGACTATGTCTATGGTACTGGTCAGATGGCAACTGCCACAGAAAACGGCCAGCTTATTCTAGGTGGAAGAATGCTGGTAGTTGGTAACTGGGATCAGAATAATAACATTGTCCAGGGTGTGAAGGGTGGCCATCTTTGTACCACTTATAACGAAACTACTGCTACCTGTATGGATGCTGCCAGCATGAAGGACTTTTATATTCTTGCTCCGGGTATGAGTGTACAAAGTGCAAGCATGACAGGCACCACCGGTACGGTTGATAAAAGTGGCACTAGTATGGCGGCTCCACAGGTTACAGGAGCTTTGGCAATCCTACACCAAATGTGGCCACATATGAAAGGCGAGAACCTAGTTAAATTGGTGACGACCACCGCTAGCAAGGATTTGCCTGGATACAATCCTGGTGTGCACGGTAGTGGTTTGCTGGACTTGGATCGCGCTACACAGCCAGTTGGTGTCACGGGCATTCCAACAAGTGGACGTACTGGTGGTGCTGTTGCTGAGCTAGGTACATTGACTGGTGGTGCGGCGCTTGGCACGGTAAGCAGTGATGCGTTTGCTGTTCTTGGTAAGGTAATGGTACTTGACAGCTTCGAGCGCGATTACACCGTAGATCTAAACAACACCCAGAAGGCTGATACGAGGCCCGGAGGGTTTGTTGAGGGAGTAGCGTTTGCTGCCGATGATCGTAAGCAACGCTACGATGGTTATGCTAACCTAGCAGGTGGCAATCAAAATCTTAACATCCCTGAAATCATGGGTCTAAGTTTCAGCGTTAAGATGGATCAGGATGCGTCAGGCGACTACGCCGCTAATATTAACTATGCAGTTGTTGACAACAAAGACACAGCGATTGACTTTGGACTAGGTTTTGTTAAGGAAACAAAAAAGTTTCTTAACAACATTCAACAGGGTTATATGGGCGTAGGCGAAGGACATAATACAAAATACGTTAGCCTAAACATCAAACATAACTTCACTGATAAGATCTATGGTTTTGGGAACTATCAACTAGGCATGACAGATGTTACAGCCAGCCAAGACTTTAGCTTGATTAAAGGTTATAGCTCATTGATCAGCGATAGTTGGGGTATTGGTGCTGGCTTCAAACCAGCGGCTGGTTGGGCAATAGGTGCTACCTACAGTCAGCCGCTAACTATTACTACTGGCAGAATGAATTATAAAGTACCAACTGGTCGTACACTTGATGGTCAGGTCCTGTACAATGAGGGAAGTGCGGATGCGAGCACAAAAGTTACTGAACATGACGCTGGTATTTTTGTAAAATATATACAAAAAGATCTTAACATTGGTGTGTTCGGCGAACGCAGGTTCAATGTAGCCGGTACCGAACACAACAATGTTTGGAACTCAGGTGTAAGACTAAACTTAAAATTCTAAGGAACTAGAATGAAACTGGTAATCATCAATCACGATAATTATAAAAAATATAACTTTAATGTGGTTGATGATCCAGTTCGTCCCGAACTATCTTTAGATTTTAGATTTAGTCCAGGACGTAATGTTTACGCTCTTGTAGAGGGAGAAGAATATAAAGCGGCGGTTTGTGTAGCATATTGCAATGAAGTTCCTATCACTGTTGAAG
>JAYNJY010000062.1:0-7186 GCA_038110665.1 Rhodospirillaceae bacterium
AGTTTCGGCTCCGCGCCGTCGAGCGACCAGACGCGGACCTTGCGGTCGTCGCTGGTGGTCACGGCGCGCTTGCCGCCGTCCAGAAACATGATGTTGCTGACCGGTCCCTCGTGGCCGTCGAGGGTGGCGAGTTGGCGCTGCTCCTCGAAATCCCAAAGCGCCGCGGAATAGTCGAAACTGGCGCTCAGCAAGCGTTTGCCGTCGGGCGAGATGGCGACGGCGCGGACCATGCCGCCATGCCCGATCAGGTCGGCCGTGGCCGGCGCGGCTGCCGCGAGGCCGAGGAACAGAAGCGCTGCGGCGATCGAACGTGACGTGACCATCGGCGATATATTGATTGATATGCCGCCCACTTGCCAAGCCAAAGCATGGAAGCGTTCTAAACGAATGGAGCTAGCGCCCGCCCTTGCGGATGACGACGACGGCATGGCCGTCGGCCTCGTCGGCGGAGACGAAAACGTGCCCCGCGCTCTCGCAGAATTCGCGAAAATCGTTGGGTGCGGCACGGTCGGTGACGAGCGCCTCGATCTCGTCGCCGATGGCCATGGCCTTGATCGCCTTGTTGGCGCGCAATACAGGCAGTGGACAATTGAGTCCCTTCAGATCTATGACGGTACGGGCCAAGACGCATCCCCATTCGATTGCCGGCAAGAGCGGCGCCGATCTTACACGGCTTTGCAGCAGGTTGAACAGATTGGCCCGCTCCCACATATCAGACCGGAACCACCGCCGAACATTCGCGATGCCCCGCCGTGATCTTCCGCCAGTTCTTCGACCATGTTTCCAGCACCTACACCTACCTGCTCGCCAGGCGTAGAGGCGGCGAGGCGCTGCTGATCGATCCGGTACTCGAACAGAGCGAGCGTTACCTCAAGCTTCTCCGCGAACTCGACCTCAGGCTGGTCAGGGCCGTCGACACACATTGCCACGCCGATCACATCACCGCGCTCGGCCGGCTCCGCGACGCGACGCGCTGCGTCACCGTGATGGGCATGCACTTACGTCCAGCACTTGGCGCCGGATTGCACGGCGATGCGCACTTCGCGCTCGGTGATGCCATTGCAGTTGCTGACGTACAAGGGGCGGAACCTCTCCGAAAAATCAATGCGATTGATTATCATTTGTGTTGCGAATGATTGTCAATACCAATATTAACCGATCTATCCGCATGGCCGCCGGGTTCCGCCCGCCGGCGCTTTGTGAGATTATGGGACACGAGATTTTCGAGGGAGATTTCCATAAAAGGCGATGCCAAGGTCATCCAGCATCTCAACAAGATCCTGCGCAACGAGCTGACCGCCATCAACCAGTACTTCCTGCATGCGCGAATGCTGAAGAACCTGGGCTACGACCGGCTGGCGAAGAAGGTCTAAGAAGAATCGATCGGCGAGATGAAGCACGCCGACCTGCTGATCGAACGCATCCTGATGATCGATGACCTGCCCAACCTGAAGGACTTCGGCAAGCTCAAGATCGGCGAGGACGTGCCGGAAATGCTCAAGGCCAACCTCGGCGTCGAGGTCGCCAACCAGGGCGAATTGAAGAACGCCATCGCGCTCTACGAGGAGAAACGCGACTTCGTCTCGCGCGAGATTCTCGAGTATATACTCGACGACACCGAGGAACACATCGACTGGATCGAGACCCAGCAGAACCGCATCGCTCAGGCCGGCCTGCCCAGCTACCTGCAGGAACACATGTACGACGGCGGCGAGAGCTCCTGAGGCGCCGGCGCTAGATCTTCAGGATTTCACGCGCCTCCGCCGGCGAGGCGACATCGCCGCCGAGGTCGCGCACGATGCGCGCGGCGCGTTCGACCAGCTGGCCGTTCGACGCCAGCTCGCCGGCGCCGAGGTAAATGTTGTCCTCGAGACCGACGCGCAGGTTGCCGCCCAGGATGACCGCCTGCGCCGCCATCGGGAACTGTTGGCGCGAGATGCCGAAGGCCGACCAGGCGCTGCCCGCCGGCAGCCGGTCGCGCATGTGCATCATCGCTTCGCCGGTCGCCGTGGCGCCGTAGGAGATGCCAAGACAGAGCTGGAAATAGGCCGGCTGGTCGATGTGTCCGTCCTTGATCAGCTTCTTGGCGAGTTCGATGTGGCCGGTGTCGAAGACCTCGAGCTCCGGCTTGACGCCGACCGCCTTGATGCGGTCGGCCATTACCGCTAGATGATCCGGCGTGTTCATGAAGACGTGCTGGTTGAAGTTCATGGTGGCGACGTCGAGCGAGCAGATGTCGGGCTTCAGTTTCTCGATGTGGGCGACGCGTTCGAGCGGCGACTTGACCGTGGTGCCGGGCTGGAACTGCATCGGGTCATCCATGCCGGGCTGCAAACGCGCGCCGGGGCCGGTGGTCAGGTTGATCAGCACGTCACTTTCCGACTCGCGCAGCCGCTCCGTCACCTCGCGGTAGTGGTCGAACTCCATGCTCGGCGCGCCGGTCTCGGGATCGCGCACGTGGATGTGGACGACGGCCGCGCCCGCCCGCCAGGCCTCGATGCAGGAATTGGCGATCTGTTCGGGCGTCACCGGCACGTTCGGGTTCTTCGCCGTGGTAGGCGCCGAGCCGGTGACGGCACAGGTGATGACGGTCTTGTTGGCCATGGTTTCTCTCCCCCTGGACTTGCGCGCCGGACACCGCCGGCTCGGCTAAAGCTAGGCCATCGGGCGCGGCGAGGAAAGACCGATCGCGGCTCATACGGCGGTGTAGCGGTAGGCCCCGTCGGGAGCCAGATCGCGCCGGATACGGCCCCGGTGCATCAGGTGGTGGATATGCGCCAGGGTCTCGCCGACAGCGAAGAAGATCTGGTGGTTGTCGAGCTTCCGCGTGAACAGATGGCCGAGCACGTCGATAGCGGTTGCCGGCTCGGCGCAGGCGACGAGGGTCGCCTCCAGGCGCTCGTCGTGATGTTCGGCCATGCTGTCGAGCCGGCCTTCGAGGCCGCGGAACGGCCAGTCGTGGCTCGGCAGCACCAGCGTTTCGGCGGGCAGGCCGCGGAGCTTTTCGAGGCTCGCCATGAACTGCCCGAGCGGATCGGAATCGGGTTCCTGCGCCTGCACGCTGACGTTCGGCGTGATGCGGGGCAGCACCTGGTCGCCGGAGATCAACACGCCCTTAGCGGCCGAATACAGGCAGGCATGCTTGAGCGCATGGCCCTCGGTGATGATGACGCGCCATTTGGCGCCGCCGATCTCGATCTCGTCGCCCTCGTCCATGCGCAGGAAACTCGCCGGCGGCGGCGACACGATCGAGCCGTAATAGCCGCCGCGCCCCTCGATCAGCGCCATCTGTTCGGCGTCGAAGCCAACCAGCTTGTAGAACGGTCGCATCTGCGCCGATTTCGATTGCGGCGTCTCGAGCGTGCCGAGCCGCGCCTGGGTCCATTCAGCCAAGGTCATAGTCAGGCCGACGCCGTGGCGCTCGCAGAGCCAGCCGGCGAGGCCGACGTGGTCGGGATGGTAGTGCGTCACGATGACCCGCTTGACCGGCTTCCCGGCGCAGTGCTTGGCCTCGATCTTCTCCCAGCATGCCTTGACATCGTCGGCCTGGATGCCGGTGTCGACGATCGCCCAGCCGTCGCCATCGTCCAGGAGCCACATGTTGATGTGGTTGAGCTTGAACGGCAGCGGCATACGCAGCCACCACACGCCGTCAGCGACTTCGACGGTCTCTCCGGGGCCGGGTTCGCCCTCGAACGGGTAATCGGGTACGAATGTCATTATCGCCCGTTATAGAGGCCCGGCCGGGAAAGGAAAGGCGGCAATGAACCGGCGTTTCGCAATGCGGAGACCGCCGGTGACGGCGGTCAGTGCACCTCGGCCTCGCGCTGGCGCCGCGTGATCACCATGTAACGGAGTTCTTCCTTGATGACCTCGGTGTGGCGGCTCGGATCGGCGCGCAGTACGCCCGAGATGATCGCCGCCTGCACCGGCTTGGGCATGCGGTCGAAGTTTTCGAGCAGCAGGAACTTGACGCTCGGCCGCACCGTCGGCGACAGCAGCAGGCTCAAGACCAGTTTCTTCCTGATGTCGTGGCGCATGTTGCCGGCTTCGGTCAGTTCGAAGAACTCGCGCACGAACTGGCGCGGCGCCACGGTACCGTCGAGCAGGTTCTTCAGGTTGTCGCGCAGCGCCGCCGTGTACTGCTGGCGCGTGCGGATGATGAACTTCGACGCATGGCGCCTGATCTCGGCCACCGCCGAAGGCTCGAACGAGCGCTCCTGGACGAAGCGCAGGCATTCCTTGACGGTGTCGTGGCGGCTGGTCTCGGCGATGATCTGGGTAATGCCGGACAAGAGCCTGGTCTTGCCGCCCAACGGCGATAGCCGCGCGGCGGCGGCCAGCGCCATCGGCGCCTCCGGGTCGCGTGCCGCCATCACCGCCAGCGGCAGCGGGTCTTCAAGATTGAGCAGGTCGATGTGGTGGTTCATCAAAGTCTCGGGCACCAGGATGCGGTCCTGCTCGCCCGGCATCAGGATCGGCCGGTGCTCGCGGTAATCCTGCTTGATTTCGAGCGCGGCCTTGAGCCCCTCCTGGGAAATGCCGAGTGCGTTCGCCATCCAGTCCCCCGTCCGGCCCTTAGCGAATACCGGCGGCGAGTTCGGCGCCGAGGCCGCGCATCGCGGTTTCCGGTTTCAGGTAGGAGGCGTTGCGCTGGGCGTTCCACCAGATGCGGTAGCGCCTGGCGCCTTCGCGCACCGCCATTGCCGGCAGCCCGCCGTTGAGGCGTTCCTGGCGCGCGAGCGCGCCGCGCGCGTTATCGAGGTCGATGTCGTCGGCGCCGAACTCGGCCGCCCGCGCAAGTTGATCGCCCAACATCAGCGTCAGGAACACGCGCACGTCGTTCGGGATGACGGAGTGGCCATTGCGCCATTTGCTGACGCTCGCCGTCGACACCCGAAGCGCGGCCGCCATCTCTTTGCCGGTGACGCCGACCGCGGAGAGACCGTCGAAAACAGCCAGATTGCGCAGTGGAACGTCCGCCGATGCGCCCGTTCCGTCCCTCGTTTCGCACGTGATTTCAGTCATTTCCCAGGTCTGCCCCTTAAAACACGGACATGATTCCTTCTAGCCCAGTCGGAATCGGGTTCAAACTTAAATTTGTGCTAAACGGTTAAATTTGTCCCAAAATCTGGTGATTTTCATAAAAATGCCCATTCGGGGCAGTCGTTTTCGGCGGCCCGGAACGGCGGAATGCACGATCCGGCCCATCGATTCGCATCGCAGCCCCTTGCGTGAACGCGCGCCAACTTAAGGAATTCGCGCCATGAAAATCGGTATCGACCTCGGCGGCACCAAGATCGAAGGCATCGTACTCGACGCTTCGGGACACGAACTCGGACGCGAGCGCGGCGTGACGCCCGCCGGCGATTACGACGCCACCATCGACGCCGTCGCCGCCCTGGTCGAAACCCTCGCCGGCCGCCATGGCGCCGGCCCGGACGTGGCGGTCGGCGTCGGCATTCCCGGCACGGTTTCGCCGGCCACGGGGCTGGTCAAGAACGCCAACTCAACCTGCCTGATCGGCCGGCGGCTGGACGACGACCTCGCGCGCAAGCTCAAGCGCCGGGTGCGCCTCGCCAACGACGCCGATTGCTTCGCCGTCTCCGAGGCCGCCGATGGCGCCGGCGCGGGCGCGCGTTGCGTGTTCGGCGTCATCCTCGGCACCGGCGTCGGCGGCGGCTTGGTCATCGACGGCAAGCTCTGGGTCGGGCCCAACGCGATCACCGGTGAGTGGGGGCACAACCCCCTGCCCTGGCCAAGGACGGCGGCGGAAAGCCCCGACGGCCGCGACGAACGCCCGGGCCGCAAATGCTATTGCGGCAAGTCGGGTTGCATCGAAACGTTCCTCTCCGGTCCCGGCCTGGAGGCCGACTTTACCGCCGACGGCGACGGCGCCAAGGCTCCGGACATCGCCGCCATGGCGGCGCGCGGCGACGCGCGCGCGTGCGCCGCGTTGGAACGCTACGAGGACAGGCTGGCGCGCGCGCTGGCCAGCGTGATCAACGTCATCGACCCCGACGTGATCGTGCTCGGCGGCGGGTTGTCGAACATCGAACGGTTATACGCCGCCGTGCCCGAGCGCTGGCAGGAATGGGTGTTCTCGGATCGCTGCGACACGCGCCTGGTAAAGAACCGCCACGGCGATTCGAGCGGCGTCAGGGGTGCGGCGTGGCTCTGGCCGTGAAGGCCGCGCGAAGCCGCCTCAGCACTTCGCCTTGTCGAAAAAATCGAGCTTTTCAAGCGACAGATCGATGACGAAATTGCCGAAGTCCTGGCGGATGAAGCGCGAGATGCCGTCCGGGCGGTAGTCGACGCCGAGTTCGAAGTCCGGCTCCTCCTTCGTGCTGCGAATGCCGAAGAAAGCCATGCGGTAGTGGACGACCTGTTCCACCTTGAGCCCGGCATCGGTGAGCGCCTTGTCCATCGCGGCCGCGTCCTTGTCGGGCAGCGGCGAACGGCGCGTGACGATGGCGTTGATGCGATACGGGTTCTCCAGGCTGGCGCCGTCGAAGACCACTCGCGAGTAGATCTTCTTGCCCGCCGCGCCGGCCTCGAGCAGGTCGATCAGGTGCCGGGTCGGGAACAGCGTGCCCTTGGGCAGTTCGATCTTCTTGTCCTCGGGTTCCGTGAACTTGGCCGCGACGGCGGTTTCCGGGGTCTTGCGCTTGACGCTGCCCTTCAGGCTTTCGACCAGTTGGCCGTTGCGCACCTGCCGGGTCGAGAACTGGTAGGATTTGCCGTCGCGCGCCTCCCAACTGGCGAATGCCCATTCGGTGTCGACCTGATCGCCTTCGGCGTAGAGCAGCTGCAACTTGACGCCAGTCTCGGACGACCAGCCTTCGCAGGCGTTGGTGAAGCTGTAAACCATTTGGCCGCGCGCGCCCGAGATGCCGCTGCCACGATGGGCGGCGTGTAGCTTCATGTTGTAGATGGCGCGATGCGACGCCATGTCGACGGCCGAAGCCGGCGTCGAGGCACAAGCAGCGAGCGCCACGGAGACCAGGCCGAAAAGCGCGCCGAAAGACCGAATGGCAAGGGATGCAATCATGGGAACCTTTGGAATGTTTCGCTCAGCGGGCCGGCAGCCGTCCCCCGCAACGACGCCGCCGCGAAAACATCCTAGCCCATTCCAAGGCGGCATAAAATGACATTGGCCGGGCCCAGGCGGCAATTTTTGCCGAGC